>JBOGXT010000707.1:0-3975 GCA_050694635.1 Thermoleophilaceae bacterium | reverse complement strand
ACCGGACGCCCCGCCGCCGCTGCCCGGTGAGGCGCCGCTCGCCCTGCATGCGGCTGAAGCTCCGCGTGCGGTCGCGGCCCGCCGCCGACCGGCTCGTGCAGGTTTCCCCCTTCGCTCCGTCGGTCGGGGCGCCGCCGGCAGTAGCCCCACCCTCTACCCCGCCTCCGCCGACCCTCCCGCGCTTCGTCTCAGTGGCGGCGCGCGAGTGGTCGCTCACCCTCTCGCGCCCCCTCGTGGGCGCGGGGTCGGTGACCGTCGAGCTGCGCAACGTCGGCGAGGACCCGCACAACCTCGTGGTGAGCCCCGACGACGACGGCCACGCTCCGCTCGCCGAGTGGGAGGAGACCGCCCCCGGCGGCCTCCTGCGCCGGTCGTTGGCCCTGCCCGCCGGCCGGTACCTGCTCTTCTGCTCGCTCGAGGGCCACGAGGCGAAGGGGATGTCGGCGCGGCTGCGCGTCGAGTAGCCCTGGCGCGCCCGCCTCGCCATGCGTGAGACTTGACGCGTGCCGGACTCTCGAGCGGGATGCGGAGGGCCAACCCGGCTCAGCAGGGGGTAAGCGGGTCCGTGGCTAGCCTCTCACGTCGCGGGGTGCCGCGCGAGCGGGTCGCTCAGCCGCGGGCGCGCCGGTTGAGGGTGTCCGGTTCGGGCACGCCCTCGGCCAGCTCCTTCTCGCGCTCGATCTCCGCGTTGAGCTCGGCGCCGAAGAGCAGCGCCACGTTGGTCACCCACAGCCAGGCCACCAGCAGGATGGCGCCGCCGAAGGTGCCGTAGACGGCGCCCACGTCGGCCACGCTCGACACGTAGGCCGAGAACCCGAGCGTCGCGGCCAGCCAGAGCAGGACGGCGACCGCCGCGCCCGGCGTGAGCCAGTGGAAGGCGCGGTGGCGCACGTCCGGCGTGACGTAGTAGACGAAGGCGAACGCCACCATCGCGACCGCGAGCGCGCCAGGCCATCGCACGACCCTCCAGACCTGGGTCGCGGTCTCGCCGAGGCCGATGAAGTCGAACACGTCCTGCGCGAATGGACCGCCGACGAACACCATCACGAGGCTGGCCAGCACGAGCGCCATGAGCACGAACGTGGAGGCCACGTCGATCGCCTTGCGGCGTATGAAGCCGCGCCCGCCGCCGTTGAGCTCGAACACGACGTTCAGCGCCCTGCGCGCGGCCTCGAAGGCGCCGGTGGTCCCGTAGAGAGTCAGGGCGATGCTCACCGCGAGCGCGGTGGCGGCCGTTCCCTTGCTGTCGAGCGCGCTGCGCAGCGAGCGGTCGACCGGGTCGACGACCGACGGGGGCGCGACCTCCTCGAGGTAGTCCCTGATGGAGTCGTAGGTCTCCGGGTACTGCCCGAGCAGCCCGAGCAGCGACAGGGCCAGGAGCGCGGTCGGGAACAGCGACATCAGCGCGTAGTAGGTGAGCGCGGCCGCGTGGTGGGTCATCTGGTCGTCGTAGAACGCCTTGAGGGTCCGCTTGGTCACCGTTACCACTCTGCCCACGGGACGCCGGTACCCGACTGGCGCCGCTGATAGCCTCGCGCTCGTGAGCGAAGCTGCCGCGCTCATCGCCCAGGGGAAGGTCCGCGACATCTACGAGGCCGGCGAGGATCGGCTCCTGCTGGTCGCATCGGATCGCATCTCCACCTACGACGTGGTGCACCCCACGCCGATCCCGGACAAGGGCAAGGTGCTCACCGGACTGACCGCGTTCTGGCTCGACCGAACCGCGGACCTCTGCCCCAACCACCTCGTCTCCATCACGGACGTGCCCGCGGAGCACCGCGGCCGCGCGATGCTCGTAGAGCGACTCGAGATGGTGCCGGTCGAGTGCGTGGTGCGCGGCTACATCACCGGGTCCGGATGGAAGGACTATCTCGCCACCGGTGGGGTGTGCGGGATCGAGCTCCCGGCGGGGCTGCGCGAGTCGGAGCGGCTGCCCGAGCCGATCTTCACGCCGGCCACCAAGGCCGAGATCGGCGACCACGACGAGAACGTCGACTTCGAGCGCGCCGCCGAGATCGTGGGCGACCGGGCGCTGCTCGAGGAGCTGCGGCGGCTCTCGATCGCGATCTACGAACGCGCCGCCGACCACGCGCGCGAGCGCGGGATCGTCCTGGCCGACACCAAGTTCGAGTTCGGGCGCCGCGACGACGGCACGATCGTGCTCGGCGACGAGGTGCTCACACCGGACTCGTCGCGCTTCTGGCCGGCCGACGGCTACGAGCCGGGACGCGGCCAGCCGAGCTTCGACAAGCAGTACGTGCGCGACTGGGCGAGCGCGTCGGGCTGGGACAAGGCTCCTCCCGCTCCTCCGCTGCCCGACAGAGTGGTGGTGGGCACGCGAAAGCGCTACGAGGATGCGTACGATCGGATCACGGGTGAGCCGTTCGAGCGGTGGCTGGAGCGCTCCTCGTGAGGGTGACGGTCCTGATCCGGCCGAAGGCGGGGATCCTGGATCCGCAGGGCCAGGCGGTCGAGCAGGCGCTCCCGGCTCTCGGCTTCCACGACGTAAGGGACGTGCACGTCGGACGCCTGATCGAGCTCGACGTCGACGATCCGTCGCGCGTGCCGGAGATGTGCGAGCGGCTGCTGGCGAACCCGCTGATCGAGGAGTACGAGATCCTGCCTGCCGACACGGAGACCGGCGCCGGCGGGTTCGCCGCGCGGGGGGCCGCGTGAGGTTCGGCGTCGTCCGCTTCCCTGGCTCGTGCGACGAGGTCGACGCCCTGCTGGCCTGCCGCCGCTTCGGCGAGGCGCAGCTGCTCTGGCACAAGGAGCGCGACCTCGGCGGCGTGGACGCCGTGGTCGTGCCGGGCGGGTTCTCTTACGGGGACTACCTGCGCGCCGGCGCCATCGCCCGCTTCTCGCCGCTGATGGAGGCGGTCACCGACTTCGCGCGGG
This sequence comes from Thermoleophilaceae bacterium, assembly GCA_050694635.1. Classification (GTDB taxonomy): domain Bacteria; phylum Actinomycetota; class Thermoleophilia; order Solirubrobacterales; family Thermoleophilaceae; genus JACVRW01. The sequence continues at coordinate 1,077 of JBOGXT010000707.1, read as the reverse complement.
CCGGCGGGCCCGTGCTGGGCATCTGCAACGGCTTCCAGGTCCTGTGCGAGGCCGGCATGCTGCCCGGCGCACTCATCCGGAACCGATCGCTCAAGTTCCAGGGCGAGCGTGTCCGGGTGCGCGTCGAGAACGCCGACACCGCATTCACGAGCGCGTACGCGGAGGGCGACCTGCTCGACCTCCACATCGCACACGGTCAGGGTAACTTCGTGGCCGATGAGGCCACGCTCGATCGCCTCGAGGCCGGACGTCGGGTGGTCTTCCGCTACGTCGACTCCCGCGGCCTGGCCACGGACGACGGCAATGCCAACGGGTCCATGCACAACATCGCCGGCATCATCAACGAGGTGGGCAACGTGCTCGGCATCATGCCGCACCCCGAACGTTCGGTGGAGGCACTGCTCAGGTCTACGGCCGGTCTCGGCGTATTCCGATCGATGCAGGAACGGATTGACGGCATTCACCGCAGAGGGCGCAGAGAACACGGAGGCTCTGGAAGCCCGAGATCTCTCGGTTTCTCGGTGTCGTGACCACGCGCACTTGCATCACACCGAATTGCTCGAGAACTGGAACACCTTGGCCTTGACTTCTGAGAGGAGCGAAGTGCCATGAGTGCGGTTCTGACATATCACGTGCGCACCGGCCAGCTCAGCGGAATGGTGTCCGGCCACAGATTCTCCCTCCAAACCCATTTCGATGCGTCGAGGGTCGCGACCTGGGCAAAGGTACACGAATTCAGACCAGGGAAGCACACACTCTGGGATCACTGCTTCGAGCTGCCCCATCAGTCCGCTGGCAGCCGCCAATCGATCCCCCACGGTCTGCCCGCACCAAACTTCATAAAGCGCTTGGATCTCAGCAGCGCCAGAAAACTCGAGCTGTATGACTTTCCGGGTGAATACGCACAGCGATTCGATGGAATCGACAAGGGCGGACAGCACAATCATCCGGGACCGGCACTCTACGTCGGAGACCGTAGCACAGGGATATACATTCACGGTTGGCCGCCCTGTAACCTGAAGCCGTGCGTCGTTGTGGTGCGACAGTGGGACGACGCGTTCCGCGCGATCGCCGGAG
>JBOGXT010000706.1:0-3726 GCA_050694635.1 Thermoleophilaceae bacterium | reverse complement strand
CCGCATCGCCCACGGCCCGCGCGTGGTCGGCGCGCTGCGCTCGCTCGGCCGCGGCTGACGCGCTGTCGGCGGGGGCAGGCCCCGGCGGAGCGGACCAGTCGACGAGGCCGATTGCGAATCCACACAGGGCCACGACGGGCACGACGAGCCCGATGCCGCGCCGGGTCCGGCGGGGCCGCGGCTTCGGGCGAGCTCTGGACCGGGCACGGGTGTCGTCCTGGGTCCGCGGCGGTACTAGGACGGGCACCGTGACCTCCAGACCCAGGACCTCGCCGACCGCCCGCATCAGCAGCCCGGGCGAGCGGAAGCGCTCGCGCGGGTCCTTCGCCATCGCGCGGACGATCACATCGTCGAACGCGCCGGGGAGGTCCGGCCGGCGGGCGGAGACGAGCGGCGGCGGTTCGACGACGTGAGCGTGGAGCGTCAGCAGCGGCCGGTCGTACGAGTAGGGCGGGGCGCCCGTCAGGCACTCGACGAGGATGCAGGCGAGCGAGTAGACGTTGCTCTCCGGCTCGAGCGGCTCGCCCCGGACCTCCTCAGGCGAGCAGTAGTCGATCCCGTGGGTGGCGTCTACGAGCTCGCACCCCGGAAGCGATGGCAGGGTGATGCCGAAGTCGCCGAGGTACACGCGGTCGGACTCCACGTTGCCGAACACGACCGACTCGGGTGCGAGGTCGCGGTGCACGAGGCCGCTTGCCGCGGCGGTCTCGAGCGCGCTGGCCACCTGGCTGAGGATCGACACCGCCTCGTCGGGCTCGAGCGGGCCCGATTCCAGCCGGTCGGCGAGCGTACGAGGGCCCGTGAGGGGGCTCACGAGGCCGACGCGATCCTCCAGCTCGTGCGCGCCGATCAGCGGTACGACGTTCGGGTGGCGTATCGACGCGCGCGTCTGCGCGAGCTCCAGCACTTGCCGCCGTTGGCTCGGATCGTCGGTCACCGCGGGATCGAGGAGCGTGATCGCCACGCGCCCGCCGTCCGGACCGACGGCCTCGACCACGGTATGGATGCCCAGCCGGGTCGAGAGCACTCGCTCGACGCGGTACCCGCTGACGGTCGCGGCCTCCATCAGGGTCCGTCGTACTGGCCGGATCCGCCGTTGGGGGACGGATCCGGCATTGGCGGGGATGCGGGGCCGGGCGCCGGGTCCGGCGCGGGCGTCGGCTCTGGGCTGGTCGGCACCTCCGGTGGGGAGGTCGCCGGTGGAGCGGGGGCGGACGGCTGCGGCGAGCTCGTCGGCTGGGTCGGTGGCGGTGCGATGGCGTCGGTACCGCCTGCCTCCTCGTCGGCGGAGTAGCTGGCGACGGGCCGCGGCTCGGCCGGTGCCGGCTTCGGGGTCTTCTTTCGCGCCTCGGCCCGCAGGTCGGGCAGCGCGGGAGCCGGCTCGAGCCCGAGCGAGCCCAGCGTGACCGTCGATCGCTTCGAGCCGGCCTGCTCGGGCGCCGGCTGTTCGTCCTCGCCTAAGGCGCCCCCCACGGCGAAGAAGACTCCGAACACGGCGACGACGACTGCGGCACGCGCGAGTGCGAAACGGCCGCTCATGTCACGACGGGACAGCAGTTCCGCACCCCTTTCGAATGGGGTAGGAGGAGGAACACAAACCAGCCTAGATCCGGGTCAGATTCGATGCAAGCGCCCCCTGAGCGAGGCGATGAGGGCCGCGAAGGCCGCCGCAATGAGCGCGATCGCGAGCCAGCCCATCGAGCCGCTGGGCGTCGGGCCGGGCTCCAGCGTGACCGTGCGAGCGGGCAGCTGCTCGCCGAGCGCGTCGCCGGGCGCCCTCGAGGTTTCCGATGCCGTCCGCCCGGTGGCCGCGGGGCCGGGGCTCGCGGAGGTCGAGCCGCCGCTTGCTCCGATGGGGCCGGCCGGCGCCACCGGGCTCCTGCCGGGTGCCGCCCAGTCCGCGCGGAGCACGAGCTCCCGACTCCGTCCGACCTTCGGTCCGCGCGGCTCGCGGAGCGTCGGCGCCGGGCGGACCGTCGCCGGGGCAAGCGATGCCTCGACGCTCGGCGCGGCGCTCACTCCGTCCTCGGGCGCGGGAGTGGGGCCGGGGGGCTCCTCTGGCGGAGGGGGCTCCTCTGGCGGAGGCGCCGCCCTCGCCACGGCGCGCTGGTCTGTCTCCGCTCGCTGGGCCGCTTCCTGGACCTGCGAGTCGCCCGTGCAGTGCTCCAGGCACAGGGCCTCCTGGTACTGGTAGATCGTCTGGATCGTCGCGCCGATGTTCTGCGCGTATGCGATGAGCCAGTCGGGCAGCAGGACACCGCCGCCGCCGCCGCCGAGCGTTTCGGCGGTCGCCGACTGGCTCGTGGACTGGGCCTGGGTAGACGACTGCCATTGGGAGGTCCCGTGGCACTCGTGCTCGCAGTCTCGCTGGCTCTGGAACACGTACTGGATCGTCTGCGCCAGGTTCTCGGCCCACGCCGTGAGAGCCGACTGAGCCTCGGCCTCCTGCTCGGTGTAGGCGTACTGGGAGGCCTCCTGCGACTGGCTCGTCTCGAAGCAGAACGCGACGCACCCGATCTGCATCTGCCAGACGAACTGGATCGTGACGCTCTCGTTGCGGGCCTGGGCGTCGGACCCCCCGGAGGCCGATCCGCCGGCGACGGCGGAGGCGCTCTGGGTGGTCTGCGACCACTGCACGCTCCTCTGCGTCTGGCTCGTGCCGTAGCAGTGGCTGCGACAGCCCTGCTGAACCTGCCACACCGCCTGGATCACCGCGTTCACGTTCTGTGCCACGGAGCGGACGTTGCCCTCGGCCGGCTCCGAACCGCTTCGCTCGGACTCGGGGGAGGGCGGCGCGGGCGCGTCCTCCGCCGGCGCCGCGGACGGATCGACCGCGGGCGGATCCGGCGGCGACGGCTCCACCGCAGGCGGGTCCACCGCAGGCGAGTCGACCGGAGGTGAGTTAACCGGAGGCGGGTCCACCGGAGGCGGGTCCACCGGCGGGGGTTCCACGGGAGCCGGGTTCGCCGCCGGCGGCTCCCCAGTCGGGGTCTCCACCGGAGGCGGCGGGACGGCGGGCACGACCGGCTGCACCGAAGGACCCTGAGGAAGGCCCGCGACCGTATCGCCGGCAGCGGGAGGCTCGCCGGCCACGGCGGCGTGGGCGCCGACCGCAAGCATCGCGATCAGCGCCACGACCACCGCAGCCACCGGCCGGCCGAAGACCGGCCGGCCGGCACTGCGACATGAGCGTGCGTGCACGCTCTTCCTTCCTACTTCAGGTCCTCCCACGGGCGCTTGGGGTAGTACTCCTTGCGCCCCTTCTCCACCGTCAACGGCAGGTTCACGTTGACCGCGTCCTGCTTGGCCTTCGCCTCGGAGTCAGCCTCCTGTTCGGTGTTGGCGTTTTGCTCCAGCCATTGGGCCTGGCCCGAGCCGCCGTTGCCGGCGCCCTTGTAGCCATCCTTCTCGCAGCCGCAGCCGCTGGTCTGGTTCTGCTCGGCCCACTGGTTGGTCTCGGCGTCGTTCGATGCCTCCGACTCCGCCTCGTTCTCCAGATCCTGCGTGGCGGAGCTGTCGCCGCCGCCATTGCTCTTCGCGCCGATCGAGATCGGCACGTTGACGTTGAGCGCGTCCTGATAGGCGTTCGCCTCGGACTCGGCCTCCTGCTCGGTGTTCGCGTTCTGCTCGAGCTTCTGCGCCTGACCCGAGCCACCGCAGCCGTAGTCACAGCTCGATGAGCTGTCCTGGTTCTGCGCCGCGCCCTGGTTGGTCACGGCGTCGTTC
>JBOGXT010000705.1:0-3351 GCA_050694635.1 Thermoleophilaceae bacterium | reverse complement strand
GCCCGCAGCGCCGCACGGCGCTCCGCCAGGAACCCCTCGCGCACGGCGCGGGCGAGCTCGGCGTCGCGGCTTATGGCCTCGATCAGGCCGGGCATCACGCCGGCCTCGACCGAGCCGCCGTAGACCTCCACCGCGCTACGCATGAGCTCGAGCAGGTCACCCCGCGTCGAGCCCGCGTCGGGCACCGCGATCTTGCTGACCAGCCGCGCGACGGCGGCCATGACCAGCTCCTCCTTCGAGCGGTACCGGCGGTAGATGGTGGCCTTCCCCACACCCGCGCGGTCGGCCACGTCGTCCATGCGAAGGTCGCGAACGCCGTCCTCGGCCATCAGCTCGAGCGCCGCGGCGAGGATCGCGCGATCCGCGCGCTCCTCGCGCGGCCTGCCGAGCGGGCGCGGTGCGGTTGTCGGGTGGTCGCTCATCTCTCGACTTACGAGACTACCAAGTCTCGTAAGCTACTTGATCAGGCGCCCGCGGCGACGAGGCCGGCTCACCCCCCACCCGGCGGGTTGAGCGCGCGTCGTAACCGCCTTCCCGCCGCGCGAACGCCCATGATTGTCGTGTGATGCCGCGTCGCGAGATCCGCTCCTGGCTGATGGACATGGACGGCGTGCTCGTGCGCGAGGAGCTCCCGATCCCGGGGGCGGCCGAGTTCCTCGCCCGGCTCCAGGAGCTCGGCACCCCCTTCCTGGTGCTGACGAACAACTCGATGTACACCCGCCGCGACCTGGCCGCCCGGCTGCGGCGCAGCGGGCTCGAGGTCCCCGAGGAGTCGATCTGGACCTCGGCGCTCGCCACCGCCAGCTTCCTGGAGGACCAGCGCCCAGGAGGATCGGCGTTCGTGGTCGGCGAGGCCGGCCTGACCACCGCCCTGCACGCGAGCGACTACACCCTCACCGACAGCGACCCGGACTACGTCGTGCTCGGCGAGACCCGCACCTACAGCTTCGAGCGCATCACCCGCGCGATCCGGCTCATCGGCGAAGGCGCGCGCTTCATCGCCACGAACCCCGACAACGTCGGCCCCTCGCCGGACGGGCCGCTTCCCGCCACGGGCTCGGTCGCCGCGCTGATCAGCCGGGCGACGGGAGTCGCCCCGTACTACGTCGGCAAGCCCAACCCGCTGATGATGCGCTCGGCGCTGAACGCCATCGACGCCCACTCCGAGCACACCGCCATGATCGGCGACCGCATGGACACCGACGTGGTGGCGGGCCTGGAGGCGGGCCTCGAGGCGATCCTCGTGCTGACCGGCGTCACCTCGCGCGCCGACGCCGAGCGACACCCATACCGCCCGTCGCGGATCGTCGAGTCGGTCGCCGAGCTCGTGGACGAGCTGGGCTAGCGGCGTGTGATCGCCGAGAGCGGCACCGTGGAGGCGGCGCCGCGCTTGAGCCAGTGAACGGTGGCCGTGCCGGCCTTCGCGTCGACCGAGCGGATCTTTCCGATCTCGCCGGTGGCCTTCTTGCGCACGTGCCCCGGCGGGAGGGCGGTGGCGGTCACCTGGGCAGGCTCCTTCGGGCTCCGTGCCCGGCTGCGCCGTGCCGAAGCCGCCTTCGCCGGAGGCCGGGCGCGCCTTGGCTCGGCGTCCGCCTTCTTCTGGACGTTCTCGAGCGGCACCATGTTGGCGCCGGTGCCCTTCGTCTCGGTGTCGAGTACCCACGTCTTAGCCATCTCCTTCAAGTCTAGAAAGGGGGCGGAGGCACGCCCGCCTACTCGGTTTCGAAGGCCGCGCTCAACGCGCTAACGCGGATCCTCGCGGCGGAGCTCCGGGGCGATCGCATCCTCGTGAACGCGGTCTGCCCGGGCTGGGTCGCCACGGACATGGGCGGCTCGGGCGGCCGCCCCGTGGCCGAGGGCGCGGCCAGCGTGCTGTGGGCGGTGCTGCTGCCGGACGACGGCCCGACCGGGGGCTTCTTCCGCGACGGGCGGCCCGTGGAGTGGTGAGCGCCGCCGGAGCGCCGGAGCGCGTGGCCCGGCCGGGACGCAGCCGGGCCACACGAGCTCGATGCCGTCAGGACATCTTCGTGACCGAGACGGTCGGGATGACCGGCTTGTCGGTCCGCTTGATCTTCATGCGCGGCGACCTCCTTTCGTCAGTCACGACCCCCGGAGCGCTCAGGAAGGTTTCACGAACCGGTAATGTGGCAGGGTTGCGAGCGAAGCAAGGGAGCTCAAGGTGTCCAAGCAAGCTGCGGGAGTTGTCGATCGGCGTCTGGCCAAGGCGCTTTCCCATCCCCTCCGGGCGCACGTCCTCGCCATTCTCAACGAGCGTGTCGCCAGTCCGAACCAGATCGCCAATGAGCTCGAGGAGCCGCTCGGCAACGTCAGCTACCACGTCAAGACGCTTGCCGAGTTGGGCTGCATCGAGCTCGTGCGAACCGAGCCGCGCCGCGGCGCGATCGAGCACTTCTACCGCGCGGTCGTGCGTCCGTTCTTCAGCGACAAGGACTGGAAGCGCTTGCCCCCCTCGGCGCGCCAGGGCATCTCCGACGCGACCCTGCAGCTGATCTGGGAGGACACCTCCGACGCGCTCAACGCCGGCACCTTCGACCGGCGCGTCGACCGCCACCTGAGCCGCAGCCGGCTGGCCCTGGACGACCAGGGCTGGGAGGAGGTGAACGAGCTGCTGCTGGAGACGATGAACCGCGTGGTGGAGATCGAGGCCGAGAGCGCAAAGCGACGGGCGGCCGACGGAGAGTCGGGCTTCAACACCAAGATGGTGCTGATGCACTTCGAGTCCTCGGGGTCGGCCGAGGGCAGGAAGCGCTCGCGGCCGAACCGGGCGAAGCGCGCGAAGAAGACGCGCTGAGCGCCGCGCGCGCTCAGCCGCGCAGCGAGTGCCCGAAGGCGAAGAACGTGGCGTATCCCTCGTTCCCGCCGAGGGCGACCAGCTGCGTGCGCGCGGCGCTCAGGGCGGCGTCGTAGCGCGAGCCCCAGTGGCGCCCCGCCGCCTTGCGGCGGCTGTCGGCCACGAAGCGCACCATCTTGTTGTAGATGTCGCCGGCCAGGTAGTCGGCGCGCACGTTCTCCTTGAACTGGCGCACCGGCCTGAGGAGCTTCTCGAAGGCCGTGCAGGTTCCGAACCCCGTGGCCGCCTCGTAGTAGGCGATCCGCTTGCGCCAGGCGTCGACTCCGGCCTGCAGCACCGGGTCGGCGAGCGGCCGCTCGAAGCGCTCCACGAAAGGCTCGAAGTGGCGGCGGTAGGCGTCCAGCGCCGCGCGCTCGACGGCCACCTCGTTCAGCTCCTTCCAGAGCGTCCTCGCGCCGCGCGTGTAGAGGCCCCGCTGCGCCGGCACGCGCACGGCGCGGATCCGCTTCCAGCCCGGGCCGCCGCGCTTGCACCTCAGC
>JBOGXT010000704.1:0-6435 GCA_050694635.1 Thermoleophilaceae bacterium | reverse complement strand
CGGCGGCCCGGCGTGCTGGGCGTCCGGGTCCCACGGGCCGCGCGTGGCGCCGGTGGGCACGAAGCGCTCGCCGTCCTTGGCGAAGAAGGCGTCGTGCACCCTCAGGCGCCGATCGAGAACATGGCCTCGAGGTCGTGCTGCGAGAAGACCTCGAAGGCGACCATCGTGTGCGTCTCGCGGATCCCGCGGATGCGCGACAACCGGCCGGTGACGAGGTCGGAGAGCTCCTCGGCATGGCGCAGCCGGATGATCGCGACGAAGTCCCAGTCGCCGGTGATCGAGTAGGCCTCGGTGACCCCCTCGACGTCGGCGAGCTTGCCGCCGAGCGAGTGCATCGCCTCCCTCTCGGCCTTGATCAGCACGAACGCGTGGATCATGCGATGGGAACCTATAGCGTCCGGTCGGGCATGCAGGCGGTCACCTTCCAGGCCCCGGGCGAAGTGCGGGTCGAGGAGCGCCCCGAGCCCGAGCTGCTCGCGCGCGACGACGCCGTCGTGCGCGTCGAGGCCACCGGGGTCTGCGGCTCGGACCTGCACATCTACCACGGGCGGGTGGTGATCGAGCCAGGCTTCACGCTCGGCCACGAGCTCGTCGGGACGGTCGTGTCGGCCGGCGACGGAGTGACGGACGTGGCCACGGGCGACCGCGTGCTTGGCTGCTACTGCTCCGCCTGCGGGAACTGCTTCTTCTGCCGCCGCGGCGACTTCCACAAGTGCGACGACGGCCGTGTCTTCGGCCACGGCAAGACGCTCGGCTCGCTCCAGGGCGCGCAGGCCGAGCGAGTGCTGGTGCCGCACGCGAACCTGACGCTGCGTCGTGTGCCGGAGGGCATGTCCGACGACGCCGCGCTGTTCGCCGGCGACGTGATGGGCACGGGCTGGCACGCCGTCGACCAGGCCGGCATCCGGCCGGGCGACTCGGCCGCGGTGCTCGGGCTCGGGCCCGTCGGCCTCTGCGCCGTCCAGGCGGCGCGAGCGGCGGGCGCCGCCAAGGTGATCGCGATCGACACGGTCGAGGAGCGCCTCGCGACCGCGCGCGAGTTCGGCGCGGAGGCGGTGCACCTCACCGAGGAGGATCCGCGCGCGGCCGTCAAGGGCGCCACCGAGGGCCGCGGCGTGGACGCCGCGATCGACGCCGTCGGCCACCCCGACGCGCTCGAGCTGGCCGCGCGGCTCGCGCGCAAGGCCGGGACGGTCTCGGCGATCGGCGTGTACGCCGAACGGATCCCGGTCCACATGGGGATCGTCTGGATCAAGGCGCTGACGCTCAAGACCGGCCACGCCAACGTGATCGGGCACGTCGACCGGGTGCTCGCGATGATGGCGGCGGGCGTGCTCGACCCGACGCCGCTCGTCACTCATCACATGCCGCTCGCCGACGCGGCGGATGCCTACGCCGTCTACGACCGGCGCGAGGCGCTCAAGATCGTGATGACGCCGTGAGCGTCGAGCGCGGCACCGAGGCGCTGCTCCTGCGGCGGCGGAAGATCCTGAGCCGGGGTGCGGAGGCCGTGGGCTGGAAGATCGGCTTCAACGTGCCGGAGATCCAGCAGAGGCTGGGCATCGACCGGCCGCTGGCCGGCTTCCTGACGAGCGATGGTCTGCTCGAGGACGGGGCCGAGTGGTCGCTCTCGGACGACGGCGAAGTCGTCGTCGAGTCCGAGGTGGCCGTCGAGCTCGGTGAGGACGCCCGCTCCATCGTCGCCCTGCTTCCCGCGCTCGAGCTGGCCGACCCGCCCGACCTGTCGCAGGACGTCGAGACGATTCTGGCCGGGAACATCTTCCACCGCGCGGTCGCGTTCGGCCCGCGCGTGGAGACCGATGCCCCGGGCTCCGGGCGCATCCTCGTGAACGGCGAGGAGCAGCACTCGTTGAGCGCCGAGCACACCCGCGCGCGGCTCCACGAGATGGTCGACGCGATCGCCAGACGGCTCGCCGACGCGAACGAGACGCTGCAGCCGGGAGACCGCATCATCACCGGAGTGCTCGCCCCGCCGCACAAGGCGCAGCCGGGCGACACCGTGCGGCTGGACCTGGAAGCACTGGGCGGCGTGGAGCTTCGCTTTACGTAGCATCCGCGTCATGACCACCGCCGCGCTTCCCGAGGCCCTCTCCGACGCCGCCCGCTCCTTCGCCTCCGGGCCGCACCGCCTGCTGATCGGCGGCGAGCGGCCGGAGTCGGCCGACGGGCGGACGTTCGAGACAGTGGACCCCGCCACCGGGCGCACGATCGCCGCCGTGGCGCACGCGGGCGCGGAGGACGTGGACCGCGCCGTGCGTGCCGCCCGGGAGGCCTTCGACGACGGCCGCTGGAGCGGCATCGCGGCGGCGGCGCGCACGCGCGGCATGCTGGCGCTCGCGGACGCGCTCGAGGCGAACGCCGGCGAGCTCGCCGAGATCGAGTCGCTCGACAACGGCAAGCCGGTCAAGCTCGCCAAGCGCGTGGACGTGCACCTCGCCGTCGAGCACCTGCGCTACTTCGCCGGCTGGCCGACCAAGATCGCCGGCGAGACGCTGCCGGTCGCTCAGCCGAACATGCACTGCTACACCCGCAAGGAGCCGGTCGGGGTGTGCGGGCAGATCATCCCCTGGAACTTCCCGCTGCTGATGGCGGCCTGGAAGATCGCTCCGGCGCTGGCGGCGGGCTGCACGATCGTGCTGAAGCCGGCCGAGCAGACCCCGCTCACCGCGCTCCGGCTCGGCGAGCTCGCGCTCGAGGCAGGCGTCCCCGAGGGCGTGCTGAACGTGATCACGGGCGACGGCGAGACCGGCGCGGCGCTGGTCGACCACCCGAACGTCGACAAGCTGGCCTTCACGGGCTCGACAGCGGTGGGTCGCGAAATCGGCGCCAAGGCGGGCCGGGCGCTCAAGCGCGTGACGCTCGAGCTGGGCGGCAAGTCGCCCAACATCATCCTGCCCGACGCCGACCTCGAGGTGGCGGTCAAGGGCGCCTACCAGGCGATCTACTACAACACCGGCCAGGCCTGCAACGCCGGCTCGCGGCTGTTCGTGCAGCGCGACCAGTACGAAGAGGTGGTCGGGGCGCTGGTGGAGGCGGCCGGCAAGGCTCGCCTCGGACCGGGGCTCGACCCCGGCACTCAGCTCGGCCCGCTCATCTCCGCCGAGCAGGAGGAGCGGGTGCTGGGCTACATCGAGTCGGGCAAGTCCGAGGGCGCCGAGCTCGTGACCGGCGGCGGGGCGCGCGAGGGCGACGGCTGGTTCGTCGAGCCCACGCTGTTCAGCGCCACCTCGGACGACCTCACGATCGCGCGGGAGGAGATCTTCGGCCCCGTGCTGGTGGCGCTGCCATATGACTCGATCGAGGAGGTCGCCCGGCGCGCCAACGACACCGAGTACGGGCTGGCCGCAGGCGTCTGGACGCGCGACCTGTCGAAGGCGCACCAGCTGGCCGCTCTCCTGCGCGCCGGCGACATCTGGGTGAACACCTGGAGCGCGGGCGATCCGGCGGCGCCGTTCGGCGGCTTCAAAGCCTCGGGCGTGGGCCGCGAGCACGGCCGCGAGGGCCTGAACGCGTATCTCGAGAACAAGACCGTCTGGGTCAACCTGGGCTGAAGCGGTCCGGGTCGAAGGCGGCGAGCGGCAGGTCCGGCTCCTGGCCGCATATGGCCTGGGCGATAAGGCGCCCGGTGATCGGCCCGTGCGCCACGCCTGCGCCCTCGTGGCCTGTGGCAACAAAGAGGCCCTCGGCGACGGATGTGGGGCCGATCGCGGGGAGGCCGTCGGGCAGCCAGGGGCGTAGGCCGGCCCAGGCCGTGTCGACGTCGAGCTTCTCGATCCCGGGCGCCAGCCGGGTGGCCTGGCGAAGCAGTGCCTCGCTCACGGCGGGATCGACGGACAGGTCGAACCCGCGCCGCTCGCGGCTCGAGCCGACCAGCACGTTGCCGTGGAGCGTCGTCTCGATCACGGTGCTCACCTGCAGGTCGGCGTCCGCGCTCTCCACCGTCGCCATATAGCCGCCGTCGATTACCTTGTGACGCAGGAAGCCGGGCCTGCGCTCGAGCCGCACCAGCTGGCCCTTGCGGGGCTCGAGCGGGAGCTCGAGCCCCGCCGACAAGGCGAGCGGCGCACTCCAAGGGCCGCAGGCAATGACGACGTGCTCCGCGCGAAACCTACCCTCGGGCGTCACGACCCCCTCCACCCGAAGGGGTCCCTCACGTAACGGCGACATATCCGCCGCAACGTGCCGGACCCCCCTTCGTAGCCCGCCGTTGACCACGATCGAGCGAACCTCGCGGCCGGTCTCGACCGAGGCGCCGAGCCGCGCCGCCTCACGCGCGAGCCCCCGCGCGATCGCCCGCGGCGCACACTGCAAATCGCCTGGGAAGAAGGACGCGCCGCGCAGCTCCCCCCGCAACTCGGGCTCCGCCTCGCAAACGTCGCCGGCGTCGAGCAGCGAGCACTCCACGCCGGTCGCACGCAGTTCGCGAAGCCGCGCCGGCTCCGCCGCCCACCCCTCCTCTCCCGCGTGCACCACCAGCGCCCCCTTGCGCCGGATGCCCGCCTCCTCGCCGAGCAGCTCCTCGATCTCGTCGTACAGCGCCAGCCCGCGCACGGCCAGGTCGAGCCCGGGTCCGGGCCGCTTGTCGCAGCAGAGCACGTTGCCCTCGCCGAGGCCGGTCGTGGCGCCCGACACCTCGCCGCGGTCGAGCAGGCAGACGCGCACCCCGCGCCGGGCGAGCTCCCAGGCGGTCGCGCAGCCGACGATGCCGGCCCCGGCGACCACGACGTCGAACGAGCTCACCCCGCCACGAGCCGGCTCAGAGGCTGAACCCGGCCGGGAACGGATCCTCCGGGTCGAGCACGTACTGCCCCATCCCCGTGATCCACGCCCGCCCCGTGATCTCCGGGACCACCGCGGGCAGGCCGCCGACCTCGGTCTCCTCCACGATCCGCCCCTCGAAGCGGGTGCCGATCACCGAGCGGTTCACGAACTCCTCGCCCACGCCGAGCTCGCCGCGCGCGTGCAGGGCGGCCAGCTTCGCCGAGGTGCCCGTGCCGCACGGCGATCGGTCGAGCCAGCCCGGATGGATCGACGTGGCGCTGCGCTGGGACAGCGGCCCGTCCGCGCCCGGTGCCGTGAAGATCACGTGGCGGCAGCCGGCGATCCGCTCGTCGGCCGGGTGCACGGGCCGCTCGGCCGCGTCGATCGCCGCCATCAGCTCGAGCCCGCGCTCGATCAGCTCGCCGCCCCGCGCCGGGTCCACGGCCAGCCCGGCGGACTCGGCAGGGAGGATCGCGTAGAAGTTGCCTCCGAAGGCCATGTCGTAGGTCAGCGTGCGGCCATTTGACCGGACCTCCCGGTCGCGGCCCAGCAGGAAGGACGGCACGTTTCGGAGCGCCACCGACCGCGCCCGGCCTCCCTCGACCGCCACCCTGGCCTCGACGAGTCCGGCCGGCGTGTCGAGCCTGACGACGGTCTCCGGCTCCCGCACCTCGACCATCCCGGTCTCCACCAGCACGGTGGCCACGCCGATCGTGCCGTGCCCGCACATCGGGAGGCAGCCGGACACCTCGATGAACACCACGCCCCAGTCGGCCTCGGCAATCAGCGGCGGCTGGAGGATGGCGCCCGACATCGCGCCGTGCCCGCGCGGCTCGCGCATGAGCAGCAGTCGCAGGTCGTCCATGTGCCGCTCGAAGTGGAGCTTGCGCTCGAGCATCGTCGCCCCGGGAACGGGGCCTACCCCGCCCGTGATCACGCGTGTGGGCATGCCCTCCGTGTGGGAGTCGACCGCCGCGAAGACGCGGCTTGCGATCACCCGGCGACCCCGGCCCCAAGCGCCGCCACCGCCCGCTCGAGCTGGCGCCGGTCGTCGGCGGTCAGCTCGAGCCGCGGCGGGCGGCAGGGCCCGCCCTCGCGGGCCACGAGGTCCATTCCGACCTTGAAGAACTGGACCAGCTTGGGGTGCATGTCGAGCCGGGCCAGCGGCAGGATCCGCGCGTAGACGGCGCGCGCCTCCTCGAGGCGCCCCTCGATACAGAGCCGGAACAGCTCGACGCACTCGCGCGGCGCCAAGTTCACCACGCCCGAGATCCAGCCGGTGGCGCCGGCGCACAAGCCCTCGAGCGCCCAGTCGTCGCCGCCCACGAGAACCTCGAAGTCCTCGGTCGCCGGCGCTCGGCGGCGCCGAGGCTCTGCGCCTCGCCCATCGTGCCTGTGCCGACCAGCCCGGCCGCGCCGCCCTCGAGCAGCCACTCGACGTTGCGGGCGAGGGCGCCGGCATCGACCTCACCGCGCTCGTCGAACGGCGTCAGGACGGCGGGTACGACACCTTCGAAGTGCATGCGCGAGCCTCCATCCGGTCGGGGAGGCCCTAGCTTCGCACGTCGTACGTCGCCTCCGGCTCGGGCCGGCGCGGCCCGGCCGGCACCCCTGCCCCGGCGGGCGGCGGCTTGCGCATGAGCAGACCGGCGG
>JBOGXT010000703.1:0-3398 GCA_050694635.1 Thermoleophilaceae bacterium | reverse complement strand
CGACGAGTACTACACGTACTGGAAGAAGGCCGTCACGCGGACTTTCGACTGGTTCGAAGCAGACGAGAGCTAGAGCGGCGTTCGGCCGGGGGCGGTGTCCGCCGCCCCCGGCCCGGACCGCCCTAGGCCTAGGATTCACCACGTGCCGAACCTTCAGGCCGAGGTGCTCGTGATCGGCGGCGGAGCGACCGGCACCGGCGTGGCCTGGGACGCGGCGCTGCGGGGGTTCGACGTGGTCCTGGTCGATCGCGCCGACCTGGCGGAGGGCACGAGCGGGCGCTTCCACGGGCTGCTGCACTCGGGCGGGCGCTACGTGGTCAAGGACCCGGTGGCCGCGGCGGAGTGCGTCGCAGAGAACGCGATCCTGCGGCGCGTGATCCCCGACTGCATCGAGGACACCGGCGGGCTGTTCGTGACGACGCCCGACGACGACCCCGCCTACGGCGACCGCTTTCTGGCGGCCTGCCGCGAGTGCAAGCTGCCGGCGGACGAGATCGACGTGGCCGAGGCGCTGCGGCGCGAGCCGCGGCTGAACCCCGGGATCCGGCGGGCGTTCACGGTGCCCGACGCCTCGATCGACGCTTGGAAGACGGTCTG
Source organism: Thermoleophilaceae bacterium (assembly GCA_050694635.1). Classification (GTDB taxonomy): domain Bacteria; phylum Actinomycetota; class Thermoleophilia; order Solirubrobacterales; family Thermoleophilaceae; genus JACVRW01. The sequence continues at coordinate 2,801 of JBOGXT010000703.1, read as the reverse complement.
GGCGCTCGCCCGCGGCGCGTCCGCGCACGGCGCTCGCGTGCTGCCCTACCACCGCGTGATCGACCTGCACCGCGACGGCGACGCGGTCGCGGGGGCACGGCTGCGCAACGAGCTCACGGGCGAGGAGCTCGACGTCGAGGCCGGGTTCACTCTCAACGCGACCGGTGCATGGGCGGCGCAGGTCGCGCGGATGGGCGGGATCGAGGACGTCGACGTCGTGCCCGGCAAGGGGATCATGATCGCCATGAACCACCGGCTCGTGAACACGGTGATCAACCGCTGCGCGATGCCGGCGGACGGTGACATCCTCGTCCCGATCCGCACGGTGAGCGTGATCGGCACGACCGACATCCGCGCCGCCGACCCGGACGAGATCCCGGTCACGCAGGCCGAGGTCGACCAGATGCTCGACGACGGCGAGCGCCTCGTGCCGGGCTTCCGTGAGGCGCGGGCACTGCGGGTGTGGGCCGGCGTGCGCCCGCTGTTTCAGGACGCCAGGGTGGGCGAGGTAAAGGACACGCGCGACGTCAGCCGGTCGCACGCGGTCGTCGACCACCGCGAGCGCGACGGCGTCGACGGCCTGCTCACGATGTCCGGCGGCAAGCTGACCACGCTGCGGCTGATGGCGCAGGACATCGTCGACGCTATGTGCGCGCAGCTCGGGACCGACCGGCCCTGCCGCACGAGGGAGATCCGGCCGCTCGGCGACGAGGAGAGCGAGCCGTACCGGCTCGGCTCGCGCCTGAGCCGGCGCGAGGCGACGCTGCAGGATGAGCAGATCGTCTGCGAGTGCGAGCTGATCGACCGCCGGCGGCTGGAGGAGGCGATGCGCCGGCGCGGCACGGCGAGCCTCGACGACATCCGGCGCAGCCTGCGCCTCGGCATGGGGCCCTGCCAGGGCGGCTTCTGCATCTACCGCGCGACCGGGATCATGCATGGGCTCGGAAACATCGACGGGGCCCAGGCCGCGGCATCGCTGCGCGGCTTCCTCGAGGAGCGCTGGAAGGGCCTGTGGCCGATCCTGTACGGCGACCAGCTGCGGCAGGCGCGCCTCGACGACTGGATCTTCCAGGGGTTGCTCGACGTCGAGCACCTGCCCGACGAGGAGGTGCAGCCGGCGTGAGACACCACGACGTCGTCGTGATCGGCACCGGCCTGGCCGGCCTCACCGCGGCGGTGCGCCTGGCGGAGCGGGGCGCGCGAGTGCTCGTGCTCGCCAAGGGCGTGGGCGCCACGCACCTGAGCGCGGGCACGATCGACTTGCTCGGCTACGCGCCGGAGCGCGTCGAGCGTCCCGGCGAGGCGCTGAGGCGCCTCGTGGCCGAGCGCCCGGACCATCCGTACGCCGTGGCCGGAGACGTCGGCGCTGCCGTGGACTGGCTCACCGCGCTCGTGGCGGACGGCTCGCTGGCCCCGTACGCGTACCAGGGCGGTCTGGACGAGAACCTGCTGCTGCCGACGGCGCTCGGCGTGCCGCGACCGTCGGCGGTCGTGCCGGAGACGATGGCCGGTGGTGACCTGCGGCGCGACGACCCGATCCTGGTCGTGGGCTTTCGCGGCTTCAAGGACTTCCATCCCGCGCTGCTCGCCGACACGCTGCGGCGCGCGGGCTTCCCCGCACGCGCGACGGAGCTGGAAGTCGCTCCCGAGGGAAGGGCCGACGTGAACTCGCTCGGCTACGCCCGCGCCTTTGACGACCCTGGCTTCCGCGCCGAGGTCACCGCGCAGCTGTTCGGCCGCCTGCGAGCCGGCGAGCGGGTGGGGTTCCCCGCCGTGCTTGGTATCGCCGACCCGCACGGCGCCTGGTCGGACCTCGAGCGGCGGCTCGCGCGACCCGTGTTCGAGGTCCCCACGCTCCCGCCCTCGGTACCCGGCATGCGGCTGTTCGCCATCATGCGCGACGCCCTGCGCCGGGCGGGCGGACGCATGATCATGAACGCCGTGGTCACCGGCGCCGAGCGGGAAGGCGGCCGGGTCGGCGCGCTGCGGGTCCGCGTGGGGCTGCGGGAGGAGCGCCGCGGCTGCGACTGGGTGGTGCTCGCCAGCGGCGGCTTCGCCTCCGGGGGACTCGAGCTGGACTCGCGCTGGACCGCGCGCGAGACCGCTCTCGGGCTGCCCGTGGCCGGGGTGCCTGCTCCCGGTGAGGAGCGGTTTGCCCCGGGCTATTTCGACGACCACCCGATGGCGCGGGCAGGCGTGGCCGTGGGTTCGGACCTGCGCCCGGAGGGCCACGAGAACGTCTTGGTCGCCGGCGCCACGCTGGCCGGCGCGGAGCCCTGGCGGGAGAAGTCCGGCGACGGGATCAGCCTGGCGACCGGGCACCGGGCGGCCGAGCTTGTCCTCGGCGGCGCCCGCCAACCGGCCGCGGCGGGGAGCTGACGATGGACGTGCTCGGCGACCTGATGCGCGGCTCGCTCGACCACTGCGTGAAGTGCACGATCTGCGAGACCTTCTGCCCCGTCTCCAACGTCACGCCGCTGTTTCCGGGTCCGAAGTACGTCGGGCCGCAGGCCGAGCGCTTCCGCGTGGGCGACGAGCCGTCGCCCGACGCCTCGCTCGACTACTGCTCCGGCTGCGGGATCTGCACCCAGGTCTGCCCCCAGGGCGTCCACATCGCGGAGATCAACACGCAGGCGCGCGCGAGGCTCAAGGCCACGAACGGCGTGCCGCTGAGGGACCGCCTGCTGGCTCGCCCCACGCTGGCGGGGCGGCTCGGCACGCCCGTGGCGCCGGTCGCCAACTGGAGCCTGCGCAACCGGCTGCTGCGCGCGGCCGCGGAGCGGGCGATCGGCCTCCACCGG
>JBOGXT010000702.1:0-2465 GCA_050694635.1 Thermoleophilaceae bacterium | reverse complement strand
GCCGCGCTCGGCCTTGCCGCCGCGGGCGGCGAGGCGGGCGGGCCGGAGCTCCCGCTCGGACCACCCGGCCTCTCGGAGCAACGCTTCGAGCGCCAAGTGGCGCCGGGCGTGCACTACACCCGGATCGTCCGCGGCGAGGTGTCGCCGCGCGACGTCTACACCGTCGACGTGGGATTCCGAGCAAGCCGCTCCGATGCGCAGGCACTCGCCGACGAGCTGCGCGCCGACGGCCACGACCCGCGCGTCCTGCGGATCTCGGAGCGCGCGCCCGACGATCCCGAGCGCGGACCGCTCGGTTGGCTCGTGCGAGTCGGCGACTTCGGCACGGAGCAGGAGGCGATCGCCCTACGCGACAGGCTCGCCGCCGAGGGCTACACCGGCACGCGCGTGATCTACACCGGCGAGGACAGCGGCCCCACGGCCGGCCCCTGGGTCGTGCACGTGCTCGAGGTCGAGCCCCGCAGCCTGCGAGCGGCTCTCGACGCGGAGCTGGCCACCGGCATCGTGCCCGAGCGGGAGCTCCTATCCGACCTCGCGCGACGCACCCGCGCCGTCGCTTCGCTGAACGGCGGCTACTTCGTGATCGGCCCGGCCGACGGCACGCCCGGCGACCTCGCCGGCATCTCGATGCTCGAGGGTGAGCTGGTGAGCGAGTCGGTGGGCGACCGAACCAGCCTGCTGCTGTCGGGCCGCCGCGCGCAGGTGGCGCCGGTGGCCACTCGCGGCAGCGCCCGAGCTGAGGACGGAGCGGCAAGAGAGATCGACGGCCTCAATCGCAAGCCCGGCCTGATCCGCGGCTGCGGCGGCGTCGGAGGCGACCTCCCGACCGAGTCGCCCAAGCACGACTTCACCTGCACCGACGCGAGCGAGCTCATCCTCTTCACCGACGCCTTCGGGGAGCGCACGGAGCCCGGCGAGGGCGCCGAGGCCGCGCTCGACCGCAACGGTCGCGTGCTCGAGCTGCGCGAGACCCGCGGCGGCGCGATCCCTCCGGGCGGCTCGGTGCTGTCAGGGACGGGCGACGGAGCCGAATGGCTGCGAAGCCACGCGCAGCCAGGCTCCACGATGAGCGTCCGGACCGCCATCAGCGGCGGCCGCGGCGGCCGGCGAACGGACATCGTGAATGGCGGCCCGCGCCTGGTGCGCGACGGCAGCCCGGCAATCAACGCCTTCGCCGAGGGCTTCCACTGGCCCGAGAACCCGGAGTTCTACTACCGCTTCGGAGTGCGCCGGAACCCACGGACGCTCGCGGGCGTGACCGACGACGGCCGCGTCCTGCTGGTGGCTATCGACGGCCGCCGCCCGAGCCACAGCGTGGGAGCGAGCTTCAACGAGAGCGCTGCCGTGATGCGCGCCCTGGGCGCCCGCGACGCGCTGAACCTGGACGGCGGCGGCTCGACCGGAATGACGGTCGGACAAGACCTGGTCACCCGCCCATCGGACGCAACAGGAGAGCGCCCGATCGCCGACGCGATCCTGATCGGGCCCTGACACCTGGCCGGGGGCCCTACGCCAGCCGGCCGTATGAGCGCGCGCGAATCTGGGTATTGGGGCAGCATGCTCGGCGAGCCGTCTCCGCAACGGCCATCGTTCAGCGTCCTGGGCTTCATGGCGACGCTCAAGGCGGCGCGCGACTTCGGCCTCGCCACCGAGGCCGCCAACGCGACCGCCCTGCGCTTCGATCCGCTCACCTTCCACAAGAGCGACCTCGTGGACGCCCTCACCGCTGCGCTGGTGGAGGGCTCGCCGAGATCAAGGCGAAGTACGACCCGGACAACTTCTTCCGGCTGAACAACAACATCGCGCCGGGGTAAGCGCTGGGGAGTGCGGCCGGCTCCCCGCCCCCCGCGGGACCGGCTCCGCGCCCGTCAGGCTCCGGGCGGCCGATACTCGACCGAGCGCTTCGCGGCCGCGTCGACCTCCTCGGGCGTGAGCAGGGCCACGGTCCTGACGCTGACGGCTCCGGACGCGTTCGCGGTGAGCGACACGGCGGCAGCGGCCTCGCTGTCGGGCAGCTCGACGATCACGTAGGCATCGCGGTCGCCGAAGGCGAAGTGGAACGACTCGAGTCGTCCCCCCACGCTCTCGGCCATGGCGGATATCGCCTCGCGCCGGCTGCTGCCGCCCGCGGACCGGACGCCCTGGACGCCTTCCGGCGCGTAAGACGCCTCGAACATGAACTTGGGCATGCGAGTCCTCCTCGGTGGCTTCGACCCCAACCCTCCCACCCCGCGCGACCCGCGACAAGGGGTCAGTCGGCGTAGAACGCCGTGTGGCGGGTAGTCTGCGGCCGGGTGCTTCTTCGCAGTCTCCTGGCAGGGATCGCCGGGGTCGCAGCGCTGCTGGCGCTGTGGCTGCCCACCGCTGGCGCCGGAGCGGGGCCCGCGCCGGAGGCGACGGAAGATCAAGGTGGCACGCACGAGCAGTCGAGGCGCCAGGACGTCCGCCACAAGGGACGCAGGCAC
>JBOGXT010000701.1:0-1769 GCA_050694635.1 Thermoleophilaceae bacterium | reverse complement strand
AGGCGGCCCGGCCGCGCATCGAGACCGGCGCCGGGGAGCCGGACCCGCTCGTGAGCGGCGCCGCCGAGACCGGCCCGTGAGCGCGGCCGCGGGGGCCCACGCACCGTCGCTCTCCCCGCAGGCCGCGAACCCCCCGATCGCCGCCCGGCGGCTCGACCGCTTCGAGATCGGGGTGCTCGTCGCGCTGTTCGCGCTCGCGCTCGCGCCGTTGATCGGCCTGCTCGTGCGGGTCTGGACCCAGGGCGGCCTCGTGACCGGCGGGGACGGCTTCCTCGTGGCCGACCCGCTCCAGTACCTCACCTGGCTGCGCGAGGCGGGCGAGCACGTGGCGATCGCGAACCTGTACGACCTCGAGGACGGGCCGCGCTCCTTCGTCCACCCGGGGGTGCTCCTCTCCGGGCTCGCCCACCAGCTGGGGCTCGGCGTCGTGGCCTCCTACGTGATCTGGAAGCCGGTGGCGGTGCTCGCGCTTTTCGCCGGCGCGGTGGGGCTCGGGCGCCGCTTCCTGGCCCGAACGGACGACCGCCGGCTCGCCCTCGTGCTCGGGCTCTTCTTTGCGTCGCCGATCGCGGCGCTGGTCGGCTGGGCCGGCATCGGCGGAAACGACGTCAAGTTCGACTTCGACTTCGTCTCCGGCGAGCTGTGGGGCGGCACCTACCTGTGGGGCTATCTGTTCACCGCCGTGGCGGTGGGCGTGATGCCGGTCGGGCTGCTGGCGTACGAGCGCGGCCGCGATGGAGGAGGAGGGCGCCCGCTCGCCCTGGCCGCCGGCTGCGGGCTCGTGGCGGCGTGGTTCCAGCCCTGGCAGGGCACCACGCTCATCCTCGTGCTGGCGGCGGCCGAGGCGCTCAGCCTACGGCGCGGGCGCTCCCTGGCCGGGGCCATGCGGGACCTGGCCGTCCCGGTCGCCGTCACGGCCGCGCCGCTCGGCTACTACCTCGTGCTCTCGCGCACCGACGCGTCCTGGGAGCTGGCAGGCGCCGTGAACGACTTCCCGCGGTGGCCCTGGTGGGTCACCGTGCTCGGGCTACTGCCGCTCGCGCTCCCGGCGGTCTTCGCGTACCGGCTGCCGGCGCCTGACTTCGGCTCGCTCGCGCTGCGCGCCTGGCCGCTGGCCGGCCTCGCCGTCTTCTACCAGCCGGCCGGCACCTTCCCGTTCCACGCCTTCCAGGGACTCAGCCTCCCGCTGGCGGTGCTGGCGGTGCTGGCCGTGCGCGCGTGGCTCGACGAGCGGCGGGTGCCGCTCTGGGGCGCCGTGTCGGCGGTGCTCGTGCTGTGCTTGGTGGGCACGGCCTACCGCGCCAACGAGCTGCGCGAGGCCGTGAACCTCGGCCGCCAGCCCTTCTTCCTCACCGCCTCGGAGCGCGACGCCCTGCGCCACCTCGAGGAGCGAGCCGAGCCGGGCGGGGTGCTCACGCCGGTCTACAGCGGCGTCGTCGTGCCCGCCTACACCGGCCGCGAGACCTGGATCGGCGCCGGCTCGTGGACACCGGACTTCGAGGAGCGCCGACGCTCGACGGAGTCGCTGTTCGCGGGCGAGCTCGACCCGCGCGAGGCTCGGGCGCTGGTCCGCCGCTCGGGCGCGGCCTTCCTCTACTCGGACTGCCACGGCCGCGCCGACATCGAGCCGCTCGTACGGGCGTTCACCGACCCGCCGCAGCGTTTCGGCTGCGCGGCCGTCTACCGGGTCCGGTGAGCGAGCGCGCGCCGCTGCGGGTGGCGTCTGAAGGCTCAGGTCGGCTCGCCCCGGCGGGGCCCCGGCCGGGGGC
>JBOGXT010000700.1:0-5492 GCA_050694635.1 Thermoleophilaceae bacterium | reverse complement strand
ACGCCGGGGTGAGCCCCACCGCGGCCGGGCGCGGGACGGCGCTCACGCTCGCAATCGAGCGCCCCGACGGGCACGCGCGGCTGCGCTCGCTGCGGATCTCGCTGCCGCCGGGGTTGGTGGGCAGCCTCGCCGCGGTGGCGCCCTGCGCGCTGGAGCTGGCGCTCGCCGCGGCCTGCCCTGACTCCTCGCGGGTCGGCAGCGCCACGGCGCTGGCCGGCACCGGCGCGACGCCGGCCGCGCTCGCTGGCGCCGTATACCTGACGGGACCCGTGGGGACCGCGCCCGCCGGGCTTGCGGTTTCGGTCGCCGCGCGGGTGGGGCCGATCGACCTCGGCAGCGTCGTGACGCTCGCGGAGATCCACGTGCGGCCCGCCGACGTCGGCATAGACGTGGTCACGCGGGACATCCCGCAGATCCACGAAGGCGTTCCCATCGCCCTCCGCCGGCTCGAGCTGAGACTCGACGGCCAGGGCTTCCTGCGCAACGCCACCAGCTGCGCCCCCGCCGAGCTTGTTGCGGAGTTCACCGGCACGGGCGGCGAGCAGGCGCGCGACAGCGCCCCTTACCAGCCAAGCGGCTGCGACAACCTCCCCTTCGCCCCCGAGCTCGAGCTGCGCGCGGATCGCTCCGGGCGGGGCCCCGCCCTGCGAAGCATTCTCAAGCTCCCGGACGGGCACGCCAACGCCCGTCGCCTGGTGGTCACGCTGCCCAACGGGATCGGCCCAAACCTGGAGGTCGCACAGCGGGCCTGCACCCCCGAAAGGTTCGCTGCCAGCCGGTGCCCAGAAGCCGCACAGATCGGCAGCGCCACCGTCCAGACCCCGCTCCTCTCGGCGCCGCTGAGCGGCCCGGTGGTCCTGCTCATGCAGCCCGGCAAGGTCGTGCTCGGACTTGCGATCTTGCTGCGAGGTCAGCTGCCGCTGGTGGTGCGCGGCGGCGTGGAGTTCTCCGGATCGCGGCTCCAGACCGTCTTCGACGGCCTACCGGACGTGCCGCTCAGTCGCTTCGAGCTCACTCTCGACGGCGGGGGCGGCGGCGCGCTCGTCCTCGACCGCGCGCTCTGCAAGCGACGCGGCGTGAAGGCCCGGGCCGGGCTCACCGCCCACAGCGGGGCGACCAGGAACCTCAGACCGCCGCTGCGTCTCGCCGGCTGCCGCTCCGCCCGCCGGCCCCGCGCCAGCGCCACCCTGCGACTTACCCGCGGCGGACGTGCCCTCCTGAAGCTACGCGTCAACGCCGCCAACAGACGACTCGAGGCGCTGCGCCTCACACTGCCAAAGGCACTGCAGCTGGCACCCAACGCGCTCAGCCGAGCAACGAGGGTCCGTGCCGACGGCCGCCGCGGCGCAGGCCGCTTCCGCGGCCGCGAACAAGCCCTGACCATTCAACTCCCACCCGGACGGCCAGCCAGACGAATCGCCCTCACCGTGCTGCCGGACGCGCTGCGCACCACGAGGAAGCTCCAGCGCGGAGACCAGCCAACACTACGCCTGCGACTCACCCCCGCCCGTGGCCAACGCGTCAACCTACGCACGCGAGCGACCGTACGATGACGCCACACTCCCGTGTGCGGTGGCTCCGGGTCTGAATGACCCCGTGCTCCGCGAGGGCGCGGCGAGGCGCTGGCTGAGCTGGGCAGCGCCCTCTAGCCCAGCGTCAGCTGCCTCGCCACCGAGGGCACCGGCCCCTTGTCGGTTCTGCGATTCACGAACAGCATGTAGGGGCCGGGCGGCGCCACGTTGCCGTTCGGCGGCGCCGCCACGGTCAGCCGGTTGCCGCTACGCCCCAGCACGCGCAGCACCACGCTGCGCTGATCGCCGTCCACGATGTGTGTCTGCGACGGGTTGCGCACGAGCACGACGCTCTCGATCTCGCTCGCCGGCCGGTCGACCATCAGCTCGAGCGTGTCGCCGTACGCGGGCGCCGACGGCGCCGAGACGATCTGCGGACGCGCCCCGCGGAACAGGTAGGGCGGGCTGTAGATCTCGAAGCTCGGGTCGCGCTCGTTCGGGGCGAAGCCGCCGGGCACGCTGATATGCCTCAGGAAGAGCGTCGTGATCGGCGCGTGGCCGCCGATCAGCACCCGGCCGTCGGGCAGCAGCGCCGCCGAGTTGTGGTACGTGCGCGGGCGGTGGCCCTCGGCGAGCGGCCGCCAGTCGCCCGTGTTCGGGTTCCAGAGCTCCGCCTGCTTGATCGGGAACTCGAGGCCTGGGGTGACAACCTCGTCGCGATCGGCGCCCGAGAAGGCGATCACCTCGCCGGTAGGCAGCAGGATGCCGGACGGATACCAGCGCGGCCTGTGGAGGTCACCGGTTGGCTCGGTGGAGAGCGCGTTCCCGCGCTCGGTATCAACCGTCGTGATGCGGCTGTCGCTCGTCGAGAGGTAGCTGCCCGGGCTGGGCGGGTTGACCACGCCCCCCGCGCTGAGGAACGCCGCCTTCGTGTAGCGGCCGAAAAGGTCCGGCTGGAGCGGCAGCATCACCGAGAAGGTGGAGCCGCGAAAGCCGGGCAGCGTGAGGCTCTTGCCGCCGCCCGGGACGCCGAGCCGGGCGAGATCTGCCAGCGGCTGGCCGAAGTCGAGGTCGAGCACACCGCCCAGAAGGCCGCCGTCCACGCCCGGGATGCCGAGGTCCTTCCAGCGTCGCGAGGCGGGATCGTAGGAGGCCGCGTTGTTCCAGAGCGCCTCGTCGTAGGACTGGCCGAGCGGGTTGAACGACTGGCCGGCCGCGTTGTAGTAGACGTGGCCGTTGGGCAGCAGATGGAGCCGCGGGAAGAGCGGCAGGGAGCGCTCGGCGGCAGCGCCGTTGTCGCGCCACTCCCCGCTGGCGGGGTCGTAGGTCTCGGTCTGGCGGACGTTCGTAAGCGAGTCCTCCAGATGGTCGGGGTAGACCGGCTTGATCAGCTTCTCGACGCCGCTCGCCACGAAAACCTTGCCGCTGCCGAGCGTGACCAGGGTCGGGTACCAGCGCCCGACGCTCATCGAGCCCGTCTGGCTCCAGCGGTTGGTGGCCGGGTCGTAGACGCGCGCGTTCCGCAGCCCCTCGAGCTCCACAACACCGATGCCGGTGTCGCCGATCTCCGGGTCCTGGTAGTACGCCGTGCCGCCGGCCGCGAGCACGCGCCCGTCGGGCAGGAAGGTGTGGTCGGAGCAGAACAGCGCGCCGTCGTTGTCGGTCTCGCTGTTGCCGCCGGGGATCAGCGGCCCGGTGTCGTAGCCGTCCGGGTTGGCCCCGGCGTCGGAGGGCTCGGGCACGCTCCACTGGAAGGGGCTGGTCGAGATGTCGAGCAGCCGCGTCTGGTCGTTTTGAGCGACGCTGCCGTAGTCGGTTACGAGGGACCGCTCGATGCGCTCCGTTCCCTCGAGCGCATTCCAGTACACGACCCTGCCGTTCGGCAGCACGCTGACGCTTCCCGCCGCCGGCTTGCAGACGGTCACGCCGTCGGCACCGACGACGCAACGCTCCTCGGTCGCGACGCCCCCGACGGTCGGCTCGGCGAACGGCTCCCCGAAGCGGCCGCTCTGCGCCGGATCGGCCGAGGCGGGCAACGCCGGCAGGGCATCCCCGAGGCTTGTCTCGCCGTCGTGCGCCGCGGCGGGCACCGCCAGCGCGACAGCGAGCACGACGGCCGAGGCGACCAACCCGGCCCAGCTGCTACGCGTGTTCCTCCTCAATGCAGGCACCTCCCGAGGTCGCAAGCCCGGCACATCCTACATCCTCCTTGGGGGACACGGACGGGGAGCCGGGGTGTCTCGATTCTGATCAAAGTGGGTCGAGGAGCTGAGGGGCTCGGAGTCGAGCAGCTGGCCGACCGGGTGGACTCGTGCACAAGGAATGGCCCGAATGCGCTCCGCATAACCTGCCGTTCGCCGGCGCCGGTGGGCGTGGAGCACGTCCTTGACCGGACGGATGGGGGAATGGAGAATGCACCAGCCGCCTCAGCCGCTACCCGACCTGGGAGGAGGGGGTGCGCAGCATGCAGGAACTCGTACCACTGGTGAGCGGTTTCGCGGTGGGACTCGCGCTTGGTGCGCTCCGCCCCTCGTTGCGGCTGCCGGTCGGCGCGGCGCTGGCCGTGGTGCTCGGCGTGCTCGCCACCGTCGTCACCGGGGAGTTCAAGACGAGTTGGGCATTCGTCTTGATCGACGTTCCGCTGGTGGCGGTGGCGGCTGTGTGCGGGCTCGCCCTGGCGCGGCAGGCCACTCGGCACATACTCCGCTCGGGGTAGCCATGGAGCCGGTGTTCTTTCCCCGCGGCGTCGCCGATCCCGGGGGACACGCCGGCTACGTCGGCGACGGCCGCGGGATCGTCGCCGTCGACATTCGGGAGGGTGAGTGGCTCTGGCGCACGGAGGGAGACGCGCAGCCGCTGATCTCTGATGGCACCCGGCTGGCCGCCGCCACCACGCAAGCGAGCCGGCCGAACGTGCTCGAGGTGGTGGTGCACGACGGGTCGCGGCAGGGCGAGCTGGTGCTCGTCTCCGAGCCCGTCGTCTTCCCGGAATGGGCCACCGTGGGCAAGCGGCAGCGCGAGACGTTCTGGATGCGCGCGCACCTCGATGACAACCGGCTGCGGCTGGAATGGACGGCGCGCACGCGCTACGGCGGCGGTGCCCCGCCCCCCGCGCGTATCCGCCGCGAAGCCGCGCACGACGCGGGCGGAGTCGTCGAGGTTGACCTCGAAACCGGCTCCGTCGAGCGGCTGACCCTCGACGACGCCGGCGCCCCGGCCGGACCACGCCGCCCGCCATTGGATCCCGACGACCTCGACGAGCCGTGGCTGGCCGGCAACCTCGTGGCGCGGCTCGTGTGGGATGTCGAGGACGACGAGCAGATCCTGGCGCTCGAGATCGTCGACGCGTCCACCGGCGACATCGGCTCTGTCGTGGAGCTCGCGCGCGGCAAGGGCCTCGTCGCACAGGTCACCCCGGACGGGTGCCACCTGCTGGTCCACACGGAGCCGCGGCCGGCGGTCCACGCCCTGTGGTGGGTCTTCTCGGCGCGAACGGGCGAGCGAGTGGCGACGCTCACCCACGACGCCGGCGCGCACTCACCGGCGATCCTCGGGGATCGCGCCTTCTACCTGGTCGAGCAGCACGAGGAGGCGACGACGCATCGGACGCTGAGGGCGCGGGACCTCGAGGGCGGAACGCTGGTGTGGGAGCTGCCGCTGGCGACGGAGCGCGGGTCCGCCGTCCGGCGGTTGAGGGAGTAAACGCCGAAGGAGGCACGAATGGCGAACGAGCGCAAATACGAAGAGGCGGCGCGGGCTCGCGGCCTGCCCGAGGTGCTGGGCGAAGAGCTGCGCCGCAAGCGCGGGTACCTCCCTTCGACGCTGCGCGAGCTCCCCGACGACGCCCTTCAGCGCGCGGTCGCGCGGCTCGAGTATCCGGACCTGGCCCGGGCTCGCGAGGCGTTTCGGCTGCGCCAGGCGGTCAACGAGGAGGGCCGGGTCAGGGCCGACGCGCTGGGCAGCGCGCTTCGCGAGCTCGAC
>JBOGXT010000699.1:0-4992 GCA_050694635.1 Thermoleophilaceae bacterium | reverse complement strand
GCTGTGGGGCGCCGGGCGGGGAGGTCATCGCGGGCGCGCGGTCGAGCACCTCGAAGACGCGCATTCCCGACGCCACCGCGCGCTGCGCCATGCCGAGCGCGATGCCGAGCATCCGCATCGGCGAGGTGAGTATCAGGACGTAGCCGTAGAACGCGACGAACTCGCCGACGGAGATCTCGTTCCGGATCGCCTGCCGGCCGCCCACGAGCAGCACCGCCGCCAGGCCGAGCTGGGGGAGGAAGCCGATGAACGGCGAGTAGAAGGCGCGCAGCCTGGTCGAGACCATCGACTGGTCGAAGACGCGCTTGACGGTGTGGCGAAAGCGCCGCAGCTGGCGCTCCTCCTGGGCGAACGCCTTCACGACCCGCACGCCGCCGATGTTCTCCTCGGCCTCCGCGGTGAGCTCGGCGATCCGCTGCTGCACCTCCTGGCTCGCGGGCCGGTTGCGGCGCCCGTAGCGGAACGAGATCCAGATCACGAGCGGCATCGGCGCCAGGGCGACCGCCGCGAGCGTCGGGGCGAGTGCGAGCATCACGCCCGCCGCGATCAGGATCGTCAGCGCGGACTGCAGGATGAAGATCAGGCCGTAGCCGAGGAAGAAGCGCACCGACTGCAGGTCGACCGTCGCGCGCGACATGAGCTGGCCGGTCTGCTGAGAGTCGAAGAAGCCGAGCTCGAGCGAGTGCAGGTGCTCGTACATCCGGTTGCGCAGGTCGTACTCGACGCCGAGCGAGACGCGCCCGGCCACGAGCCTGCGCGACACGCTGAAGGCCAGCCGCAGCACCCCGGCCGCGGCCACGGCGGCCGCCAGCAGCCAGAGGTCGACCTCACCGCGCCGGATCTGGTCGATCGTGCGGCCGACGAGGTAGGGGATGAGCACACCGACGCCCATCGCGGCCGCGGCGAGCGCGAAGGAGACGAGGACTCCCCCGCGGTAGGGGCGGAGGAACCCGAGCAGTCTCCAGAAGATGTGCATCTACTTACCAAGGGTACGCACGACCCCCCGGGGCAGCCGTACACGGCGTCCGGGTGGCCCGGGAGGATTTGCTCACGACTGAGGGTTTGCAGGAGCGCATGAGGGGAACCAGAAGGACCGAGGGGATGGGCCAAGGACCGGCATCGCCAGCACGGCTGACTCAAGGAGAGCAGAGAGCGCTCGCCTCCTTCCTCGCCGGCCGCCTGCCCGCCGGTCAGCTACATGCAGAGCTGAGCCGGGCCCGCGAAGCGGCGCTGGCCGCGGCGGTCAGTCAGACATCCGCGGAGGCGTCGCTGTCCGTGCCGGACGCCGCGGCGGCCGTGCCGGCACCCGCGCTGCGCGCGGCCTGAGGCGGAGCGCCCCGGGGAGCTCGCGGCGCTACAGCGGCGCCAACTCGTCGGGACTGTCGGCGTCGTGCTGCGGCGAGTCCGGCTCGTCGGACCCGCCGTGGCGCTCCGAGAGCTCGTGGATGTATTCGGCCACCAGCGCCGCGTCGCGTCGGTCGGCCCGCGAGTCGCGAGTGTCGTGCCAGTCCTTGGAGTCGGCCATGTTTCCTCTTCCGTGACGAGGTCTACTACGATGGGTGTCGTACGATAACAAACTGTTCGATCACTCTCGTACAATGACCGTCACCACCGCTCACGAGATCGCACATCCGGCGCGCGACGACCTGGACCTGGCCACCGTCCTGCACGCCTTGAGCGATCCGGTCCGCCTCGGGATCGTCGCGGGGCTGGCGGCGGGCGAGGAGCGGACCTGCGGCAGCTTCGACGTCAAGGTCTCGAAGTCCACTTGCACGCACCACTTCCGGGTGCTGCGCGAGGCCGGCCTGATCCAGCAGCGCCATCAGGGGACCATGCGCCTCAACAGCCTGCGCCGCGACGACCTCGAGGCGCGCTTCCCGGGCCTGCTCGGGACGATCCTGCAGGCCGCCGGCTAGCCCGGCCACTCCGCCTGCACGCCTCGCCCGTCTAAGCGGGCGCGCGCTCGCGCCCCGTCCGCCCGGCGTAAGCGCGGAAGTCGCGCTCGAACGACTCCCAATCGAGCCGGTCGCCGGAGGGCGGGGGGTCGTCGTCCGGGTCAGAGCCGCCGTCCTCCTCACCGTCGTGGTCGATCGTGCGCGACCAGAAGCTCAGCCCGGCGAGGGGTCCGCCCACAGCCAGCGCCGCGAGCGCCGCCGGGCCGTCGAACGCGGTCGCCCCGGCGGCCGCTATGCGTCGCTCTCACCGAGCGCCGCCCGGCGGGGGAGCGAGGGCTCCACCCGCAGCAGGCGCGCCGGCCAGCTGGGCAGCCACCAGTTCCAGCGCCCCATCAGGGAGATCACGGCCGGCACGATCAGGGCTCGGATCACCGTGGCGTCCAGCAGGATCCCGGCCGCCAGGCCCGTCGCCATCATCTTCACGTCGGTCTCCGGCCCGGAGCCCATCGAGACGAAGGACAGGAACAGGATCAGCGCCGCGCTCGTGACCAGGCGCCCGGTCCGGCCGATGCCCTGCACGACGGCGGTCTCGGTGGACCCGGTGCGGTCGTACTCCTCGCGCATGCGGCTGAGGATGAACACCTCGTAGTCCATCGAGAGGCCGAACAGGAAGGCGAACACCATCAGCGGCATCCACGACGGGATCGAGCCGGTGGCCTGGATGTCCCAGATCGCCTCCGAGCCGTAGCCCAGCTGCCAGACGAGCACCAGGACGCCCCAGGCGGCCGCGATGCTGAGCACGTTCAGCACGATCGCCTTGGCCGGCAGCAGCAGCGAGCGGAACGCGCGCGCGAGCAGGATGAACGTGGTGATCGTGATCAGCGCGATCATCAGCGGGAAGCTGCCGTAGACGGCGTCGACGAAGTCGGCGTTCGACGCCGGCTGGCCGCCCACCCGCACGTCGGCCCCGGCCGCGTGCGCCGTGTCGCGGACGGCCTGGAGCGTGGCCCCGCCCTCCTCGGTGCCGCTGTCCGGCACGGGGATGGCCTCGACGAGGGCGGTCCCGTCGCGCCGCCAGGACGCGTAGTCCGGCGCCACGGCGCCGTGGATGCCCTCGACTCCGTCCAGCTCGGCCGCGAGCTGCCGCGGGTCGGTGCCGTCCTCGATCAGGATCTCGTGCGGGAGCAGCGCCCCCTCGCCGACGCCGGCGTCCTCGAGCGCCACGAGCCCCTCCTTGGCGTCGCCCGAGCGGGCGATCGTGTCGGCGTCGGAGCTGCCGAGCTGGAGGTCGGTGGCCGCGAAGGCGAGCGCCACGATCACCGCCATTCCGGCGCCGGCCGCCAGCCAGCGGCGCCGCGAGACCGCCTGCGCCCAGCGGGTCCAGGCCCGGCTCGCCTTGTCGTCGGTCCGGCGGTGCGGCCAGTCGAGGCGCGAGCCGAGCTTCGCCAGCACCACCGGCAGCAGGGTGATCGCCACGACCGTCGAGACGAGCGGGATCAGCATTCCGCCGTAGCCCATCGAGCGCAGGAAGGGCAGCGGCAGCGCGACCAGCGCCAGCAACCCGATGGCCACGGTCACGCCGCTGAAGACGACGGCTCGGCCCGCGGTCTCCATCGCCCGCTGGACGGCCTCGTCGCCGCTGTGGCCGTGCGAGCGCTCCTCGCGCCAGCGCGAGACGACGAGCAGCGAGTAGTCGATCGCCACGCCCAGTCCGATCAGCGCGATCAGGAACTGGACGATCGGGGAGACGGCGGTCAGCTGGGTGAGGCCGAGCAGCAGCAGGAAGGTGGTCATGATCGAGACGAACGCCATCACCAGCGGCACGAGGGCAAGGAAGGAGGCGAACACGAAGCCGAGCACCACCAGCGCGCCGAGCCCGCCGAGGACCGCCTCGAGCAGCACGCCGGGCCCCCCGCTCTCGCCCCCGCTGTCCTCCATGAGCGCGTCGAAGCCGGTCAGGTGGACCGGCTCGCCGGCCACCGTCGCGCCCTCGAGGGCGCCGCGAGCGACCCGCTCGGCCCTCGGGTTCTCGCCGAAGGACGAATCCGGATCGGGCAGGGGATGGACGATCGCGAAGGTGGTGCGGCCGTCGTCGGACACGAATGTCTCGTCGCCGGTCGACGCGTAGGAGGCAATGCGCGCCTGCGGCAGCGCCCGCTCGAGCCGGTCGTCGATCGCGGCCAGGTCGCCGCGCACCTCCGGCGAGTCGACCGACTCGCCCTCCGGCAGCGTGACGACCGGGATCAGCGGCGGTGAGTCGCCGCCGGTGCCGCGGTAGCGCTCGGCGATCGACACGTTCGTCTCCCAGCCCTCCTTGTCGGGGACCGAGAACTCGGGCTTGAGGGCATCCGACGCCGGACCGGCGGCGGCCACGCCGGCGATCGCGAGGGCGACCCAGACGAGGACGACGGCGCGCTTGTGGGAGAGGACCCAGCGGGTGAGCGAAGACATCATGCCGGCGACGGTACGTCCGGGCGCGCTCGCCGGAAACGTCCGGCGGGATGATCCGGCGTCCTCCCTGGGGTGGACCCGCCGTCCGCCGCCGGGGCGATTCCGGCTCCCGGATGGGGCGCTACGCTCGCCGAGATGGCGTCGCAATCGGCAACGAGCTCCACGAGGGCGCCGGCCCGCAACGAGCTGCTGCTCGATGCGGCGATCGCCGTCGTGGTGTTCGCGGCGGCGCTCGGGCTGCTCGCCGTGGGCGAGAGCGACGCCGGCGGCGAGATCGACGCGCTGGAGGTGCTGGCCGCCGCGGCGGCGTCGCTGCCGCTCGTCGCACGGCGGTTTGCGCCGCTGGCGGTCTTCGTGGTCACGGCCCTCGGCAGCGCCGCGCTGTACGCGATCGCCGAGCCGGCCGGACCGCCGATCGGGCCGACCCTGGCGGTCTACTGGCTGGCGGCGTCCGGTGACGGCTCTCGCGCGCGCACGCGGCTCACCCTGGCGGTCGTGGCCGGGCTGCTCGCGGTGCACCTGGTCGCTGGCGGCATCCTCGGTGCGGAGATCCTGTTCGGGTTCCTCGTCTGGGGCGGGGCGTGGCTCGCCGGGGACCGGAGCCGTCTGCGGCACGAGCGCATGGCGGAGCTCGAGGAGCGCGCTC
>JBOGXT010000698.1:0-1791 GCA_050694635.1 Thermoleophilaceae bacterium | reverse complement strand
CCGTGGCTCTGACCGTCCGGCCGCTGCGGCTGGCGTCGGTCGGGGACGTCAACCTCGGCGACGCTCCGGGCGCGGCGATCGCGGCACAGGGCCCGCGCTATCCGTGGGCGAGCGCCGGCCGAGCACTGCGCCGGGCGGACATCGCCTTCGCGAACCTCGAGAGCGCGATCTCGGAGCGCGGCACGCCGTTCCCCAAGCAGTACAACTTCCGCGGCACCCCCGCCGCGCTGGAGGGACTGCGCCGCCATGCCGGGATCGACGTGCTGAACCTGGCCAACAACCACGTGGGCGACTTCGGTCCCCACGCCCTGCTCGACACCCTCCGCGGCGTGGAGCGCCTCGGCATGCGGGCCGTCGGCGCCGGCCCCGGCCTGGACCGGGCGCTGCGCCCCCAGGTGGTCGAGCGGCTCGGGCTCCGCGTCGCATTCGTCGGCTTCTCGAACATCCTGCCGGTGGAGTTCGCGGCCGGGCCGGGCCGGCCCGGTGTCGCCTGGGCGACCCCAGAGGCGGTCGGCCGGGCGGTGAGCGCCGCTCGCCAGGGCGCGGACGTGGTGGTGGCCACGTTCCACTGGGGGATCGAGAAGGCGCCGTACGAGACCGCCGAACAGGCGGAGCTGGCCAGGGTCGCCGCGGACGCCGGCGCACAGCTCGTGATCGGCGCGCACCCCCACGTGCTGCAGCCGCTTCGCCGCACGGGCGCCGCGCTGGTGGCCTACTCGCTCGGGAACTTCGTCTTCGGCGCCCAGTCGACCGAGACCGCCGCCACGGGCGTGCTCGAGACCGACCTGACCGCCGAGGGAGTCGCCGCCGCACGCTGGCGGCCGGGCGAGATCTCGGGCGGCCGCCCGATGCTCGACAAGGGGCCTGCCCGGCGCCTCGCTGTGGACGATGCGGAGGCGATGGCGGTGGGCCTGACGCTGGGCGGCTGAGCGGCGACGCCGCGATGCGACGCTATGCGGCCCGCAGGCGCTCGCTGAAGGCCTGGTAGTCCTTGCGATCGGGGCGCATGTGCGCGGCCAGGGCGGCGTGGCGGCGCGCTTCCATCGTCCGGCCGGTGTTGGCCAGCGAGCGGCCCAGGCAGAAGTGCGCGTAGTCGTTCACCGGGTGGCGCTCCACCACCGCGGCGAACTCCTCGGCCGCCTGCTCGTAGCGCGCCGAGCGGAAGTAGGCGCGCCCCAGCGCCTCGCGGATCGAGCTCTTGTCGGGCTCCAGCGAGCGGGCCCGCTCGAGCGGGATCGAGGCGGCCATGAAGTCGCCGGCCTCCAGCAGCTCG
Source organism: Thermoleophilaceae bacterium (assembly GCA_050694635.1). Classification (GTDB taxonomy): domain Bacteria; phylum Actinomycetota; class Thermoleophilia; order Solirubrobacterales; family Thermoleophilaceae; genus JACVRW01. The sequence goes on along the minus strand of JBOGXT010000698.1, from coordinate 518 downwards.
CTGCCCTTGCGAAACAGCTCGTACGCGCCTTCGGAGCTCATCGTTCGCCTTCCACCGTACTACCCGTCCCGGCTCCCGACCGCAGCGTCTCGACCTCGTCGAGTATGGCGGCCGCCACCGCCCGCTTCGAGCCCAGCGGCACGTGCCGCTCGCCGGCCGTGCTCACGATCGTGACCTCGTTGTCGGGGGCGTCGAAGCCGATCTCCGGCCGCGAGATGTCGTTCACGACGATCGCGTCGAGCCCCTTACGCTCGAGCTTCGCGCGGCCGCGCGCCACGGCGCCGCCGCCATGCTCGGCGGCGAAGCCGATCAGGGTCTGGCCGGCGGCGCGGGCCCCGGCAAGCGTGGCGAGCACGTCGTCGGTGGGCTCCAGCTCGAGCGCCAGCCGCTCGCGGCCGTCCTTGGCGATCTTGTCCCGGATGGCCTCCACCGGGCGGAAGTCGGACACGGCTGCGGCCATCAGCAGCACGTCGGCGCCCGCGAAGGCGGCGCGGGCGGCCTCGAGCAGCTCGGCGGCG
>JBOGXT010000697.1:0-4290 GCA_050694635.1 Thermoleophilaceae bacterium | reverse complement strand
GGCGAGAACCTCGCCCGCCGAGCCGCCCTGGCGGCCGCGCTCCCCGCCGCCGTCAAGGCGGACGCGCAGCGGCGCGTCGCGGCCGGCTCCCTCGACGGCCCCATCCGCTCGGTCCAGTGCGAGCCCTATCCGCGCAGCGTCGACAACACGGGAGCCCAGCTCAACGCCTCCCAACGGACCGGCCGTTACTCCTGCCTGGCCGTCACGCGCGAGGTCCGGGCCACCGACCGCAACGAGGCGGCCTCGATCGGCCACCCGTACCGCGTCAAGGTCGACTTCGACACCGGCCGCTACGCCTTCTGCAAGGTGTCGGGCCGCCCCGGCGAGGGCTCGATCGGCAGGCAGATCCTCGCGCCGGTACCGGCCGTCTGCGGCGGCCGCTGATCCCCATCCGCCAGACTGCCGCCGGTGACCGACCCGTGCGACCGGCCGCTCGACGAGCACGACCTCGACCCGGATCCGCTCGTCGTCTTCCGGCGCTGGTTCGAGGAGGCGACCGCCGCCGGCGCGTTCGAGCCCGAGGCCGTCGCGCTGGCCACCGCCACCCCGGACGGCCGGCCCTCGGCGCGGATGGTCCTGGCGAAGGGCGTCGACGACCGCGGCTTCGCCTTCTACACCAACTACGGCAGCCGCAAGGGCGACGAGCTGGAGGCCAACCCGCGTGCTGCGCTCGTCTTCCACTGGCCCGTGCTGGGGCGTCAGGTCCGCGTGGAGGGCATCGTCGAGCGCCTGCCGCGCGAGGACAGCGAGCGCTATGCGCGCGCTCGCTCGCGCGAGAGCCAGGTGAGCGCGCTGGCCTCCCCCCAGAGCCGGCCCGTCCCCGGCCGGGAGTGGCTCGAGGAGCGCGTGAGCGAGCTCGCCCGCGAGCACGAGGGCCGCGACCTGCCGCTGCCGGACGACTGGGGCGGCTACCGCCTGGTACCGGACGCGTGGGAGTTCTGGCAGCACCGGCCCAGCCGGCTGCACGACCGCTTCCGCTATCTGCCCGCCGCCGCCGGCGCCTGGCGGATCGAGCGCCTCGGTCCGTAGCCGCCTGGTAGAAACCGCGGCATGGCCGACGAACCCGTCCTCGTGATCACCGGCGCCAGCACCGGCATCGGCGCCGCCACCGCGCGCCGGGCGGCCGAGTTCGGCTACCGCCTCGTGCTGGCGGCACGGTCCGAGGACAGGCTGGCGACCCTCGCCGAGGAGCTCGGAGGCGACGAGAACGCCATCGCCGCCCGCTGCGACGTCAGCGACTGGGACGACCAGCAGGCCCTGGTGGCCACCGCGCTCGACCGCTTCGGCCGCCTCGACGCCTACTTTGCCAACGCGGGCTTCGGCGGCCAGCGCGGCTTCCTGGAGGAGTCGGTCGAGCACTGGAAGTCGATGATCGACACCAACGTGCTCGGCGCCGCCCTCTCGATACGCGCCTCCCTCGGCCACTTCCGGGAGCAGAACCGCGGCCACCTGATCCTCACCAGCTCGATCGCCGGCCGGCGCCCGCTGCCCGGCTCGCTCTAATCGGCCACCAAGTTCGCGGTCACGGCGATGGGGCACGCGCTGCGGGCCGAGGTGGCCGACACCGACATCAAGGTCACCCTCATCGAGCCGGGCATGGTCGACACCCCGTTCTTCGAGAACCGCCCCACCGGAGCGCTCGAGGCCGACGACATCGCCCGCGCCGTCATGTTCGCCCTCACCCAGCCGCCGCACGTGGACGTGAACGAGATCCTGGTGCGGCCGATCCACCAGCCGACGTAGCCGCGCCCGGAGCCGTCCCGGCCGCGCGGTAGCGTCGGCGGGGATGCCCGCACGGCTGATCGCCCACGTCGACATGGACGCCTTCTACGTGAGCGTCGAGCTCCAGCGGCGCCCGGAGCTCAGGGGCCTGCCGGTCGTCGTCGCCGGCGGCGGGCCGCGCGCGGTCGTGACCACGGCGAGCTACGAGGCGCGCCGCTTCGGGATCTTCTCCGCCACCCCGGCCGAGCGCGCCCGGCGGCTCTGTCCCAAGGCGATCTTCATCCCACCGGACTTCGACCACTACCGCGCCCGCTCGCGCGACGTGATGGCGGTGCTGCACGACCATGTCGAGCGCGTCGAGGTGGTCGGACTCGACGAGGCCTACCTCGACCTCACCCAGCTCGAGCGCCCGCGCGCCGCCGCCCGGCGCGTGAAGTCAGCGGTCACCGAGCGGACCGGTCTCGGCTGCTCGATCGGCATCGGCCCGAGCAAGCTCGTGGCCAAGGTCGCGTCGGACGCCGACAAGCCGGACGGCTTCGTCGAGCTCACCGCCGAGCAGGCGCGCGAGCGCTACGCCTCCGCCCGCCCCGGACTGGTGCCCGGCATCGGCCCGAAGACGGCGGAGCGGCTGGAGCGCCAGGGCATCGAGACTCTCGGCGCGCTCGCCGCCGTGTCAGACGAGCTGCTGACCGAGTGGTTCGGCCCCCGGCTCGGCCCATACCTCGGCAGCCTCGCCCGCTTCGAGGACGAACGCAGCATCGAGACGGTGCGGCTGGCGAAGTCGGAGTCGCGCGAGACGACCTTCGACCGCGACCTGCGCGGGCTCGCGGAGCTCGAGCCTGAGCTGCGCCGCCTCACCGAGCAGCTCTGCGCGACCCTCGCGCGCCAGGAGGCACGCGGCCGGACGATCGGCATCAAGGTGCGCTACGCCGACTTCTCGACCGTCACCCGCGCCCGCTCCCTCGCGGCGCCGATCAACGAGCTGGACACGGTCTGGGAGGTGGCGTGCGAGCTGCTCCGCCGTCTCGACCCGCCCAAGCCGGTGCGCCTCGTCGGCGTGCGGGTGGCCGGCCTCGACGAGGAGACCGCCCCGGGCGCGCCGGACGACCAGCTCACGCTGGCGCTGTAGTAGGTTCAGACGCTGCGATGACAGGCGATCGTCTGACTGGCCTCGACGCGTCGTTCCTCCACCTGGAGGACGCCTCCTCCCACATGCACGTGGCCGGCGTGATGGTGTTCGAGGGTCCCCCTCCCCCCTACCACGACCTGCTCGATGCCTTCGAGCGGCGCCTGCCCCTGGTGCCGCGCTACCGCCAGCGCCTCGCCTTCGTCCCGCTCGGGCAGGGCCGGCCCCGCTGGGTCGACGACCCGCACTTCAACCTCCGCTACCACGTGCGCTCCACGGCGCTCCCCTCGCCGGGCTCCGAGCGCCAGCTGAAGGACCTGGCCGGCCGCGTCTTCTCGCAGCAGCTCGACCGCGACAAGCCGCTCTGGGAAGTCTGGCTGGTGGACGGCCTCGGGGACGACCGCTTCGCGGTGCTCTCGAAGACGCACCACGCGCTGGTGGACGGCATCTCCGGTGTCGACATCATGTCGGTGCTGTTCGACACCTCGCCCGAGCCGGCCGCGCCGACCGACCCGGGCGACCGCTGGCTCCCGCGTCCGCTGCCGAGCCGGGCCCAGCTGCTTTCCGAGGCGCTGCTCGAGCGGGCCACCATCCCGGCCGAGATCGGCCGCTCCATCCGGGCCGTCTTCCGCGGGCCGCGGCGCATCGCCGAGGGCGTGCGCGACGCCGCGGTGGGGGTCGGCGCGATGGCCTGGGCCGGGCTGAACCCCGCCCCCGCCTCGCCCTACAACAAGGGAATCGGGCCGCACCGCCGCTTCACCTGGGTGCGCGCCGACCTGCGCGACCTCAAGGCAATCAAGGACGAGCTGGGCGGCACCGTCAACGACGTCGTGCTGTCCGCCGTGGCCGGGGGGCTCGGCCGGCACCTGCGCCGCCGCGGCCGCAACACGGACGGGCTCGAGCTGAAGGCGATGGTGCCGGTGAGCGTGCGCACCGACGTCCAACGCGGGGCGCTCGGCAACCGGGTGGCGGCGATGATGGCGCCGCTGCCGGTCTGGTGCCAGGAGCCCGTGGCCCGGCTCGACATCGTGCGCGAGGAGCTCAAGGGCCTCAAGTCCGGCGGCCAGGCGGTCGGCGCCCAGGTGCTGACCGACCTGTCCGGCTTCGCCTCGCCGACGATCATGGGACAGGCCTCCCGGCTAATGGCTCGCCAGCGCTTCTTCAACCTCGTGGTCACCAACGTGCCCGGCCCGCAGTTCCCGCTCTACCTGCTCGGCCGCCGGATGATCGATCCGTTCCCGATGGTGCCGCTGGCCAAGAACCAGGCGCTCGGCGTGGCGCTGCTCTCCTACGACGGGCGCATCAACTTCGGCCTGGTGGGCGACTACGACCTGCTCTGGGACCTCGACGACCTCGCCGACGATATCCAGGCCTCGCTGGAGGAGCTGGCCGCGGCGGCCGGCGTCGAGCTGCGCGCGCAGGACCCCGTCGCGGTATGAGGG
>JBOGXT010000696.1:0-3125 GCA_050694635.1 Thermoleophilaceae bacterium | reverse complement strand
ACTCGAACAACCCCTCCTCGCTCGTCGCCACGATCCGGCGTTCGTTGCTCGGGTCGACCGCGAGGTCGACGAGCAGGCCCGGCCTCTCCAGCTCGTTCCAGGTGCGACCGCGGTCGGCGCTGACAAGCAGGCGGTCGTTCGAGGCGTCGTAGCCGTAGACCCGGTTGCCGCCGAAGCGGAGGACGTGGAAGTCGGCCTCGCCGAGCAGCGAGATCGGCTCCCAGCTCTCGCCGGCGTCGGTCGACTCGATCAGGCCGAGCAGTGGCGGCAGGTCGTCTCGCAGGTCGGGATGGCCGGAGCCGAGGAAGCGGTTCGGGCCGACGATCGTGAAGCCCATCGTGTCCTGGTAGCGGTCGGCTACCCGCTCCGCTTTCCGCTCGCCCTCTGCAACCCGGTACATCCCCGTGTGCGTGGCGATGTAGAGCGCACCGTCGGCCGGGTTCACGCCCAGCCCATGCACATGAACTGGACCTGGGTCGGCCGCGGGAACGCCGGAGAACGTTCCCTCGCCACCGTCCGACTGCCAGAGCAGCGCGCCGGCAGCGAGAATGCCGACCGCGCCCAGCCCGGCAAGGAACAGCAGGCCGCCGGGCAGCCGCGTCTGTCGCTTCGGCGGCGGCGCTTGCGCCCGGCGTGCTTTCTTCACCTTCGTCGCTCGTGTCATCTGTGTCACCTCGAAGTCTCGCCGCCCGCAGCGAGCGCGGCGCGGATGTCGTGGAGCAGGTTTTCCTCGCTCAGGTCGGCACCGGCGTGCAAGGTTGCGACCCAGACACCCTCGCGGTCGTAGATGCGAAGCGGCGCCGAGTGCAGCGTGTCCCGACCGGTGTCGAGCGAGGGCAGCAGCTTGAGTTCAGTCCAGAGCGGACGCAGCTCGCGCTCGTCACCGAGCAGGTAGTCGAGCCGGCCCTCGGCGCGTCGGGCGGCGAGGAAGCGGCGAACGCTTGCCGGCGTGTCCTCGGCCGGGTCACCGGTGATCGCGAGCGCGCGCACCTGCGCCCGTTCGTCCCTACTCAGCCGGTCGACCGTGCGGGCGATCACGGAGGCGAGGATCGGGCATGCCTCCGTGCACTGCGAATCGAGCAGCGTCAGCAACACCACCTGTCCGCGCAGCTCGCCAGCCGAAACTCGACCGGCGCGGTAGCTCGGGAGGTCGAAGTCAGGGAGCGTGATCCTCGCCGGCGGCTCGCTGCCCCGGTAGGGCCCGTCGCCGCCTATCCTCGCCGCGTCGCTGCCGTCACTGCGGCCCGCCAGCGCAACGACAGCGGCCACAACGGCGAGGCCGGCGAGCGCCGCCACGGTGACGAGGATCAGCTTGCGTTGATTCGATCTGGCTGGCGTTGGTTGCGCCACGTCGTCTCTCCTTCCGAGTCGGTCACTCGACCGCTGCGCAGGCGGCCGCCGTCGAAGCCTCGACTCAGAAGAGGAAGCGCTGCAAAAGCTCCGGCGAGGCGCGCGCGCGTGCCGCGACGGGCGAGTACACGAGCAGCCCGGCGCCAAACAGTCCGGACAAGATCGCTGGCCAGAGCTCCACGACGGCTGGCGCGAGGGCGGGAGCCTGCACGGCCCGCTCGAGAGCGGCCGCGGGCTGGTCACTCAAGCAGGCGCAGGCGAACCCGAGCAGGCCCAAACAGACAAGCGCCAGCAGGATGAACACGACCAGCGGCATCCGACCGCGCAAACGAGCGATCGCCACCAGGCGAGGATAGCCCGGCGTCAGTGACGGTGGATCGCGTTCCTCCCGGCGACCGTCAGCCCACGCCAGTGACGCTCGTACTAACCGGGTCGGCCGAGCAGCAACACCCGTCGGCCACGCAGGGCGCGCAGAGCGCGGGTCCCGTTCGCGTAGTCCTCCATCTCGACGATCATCCCCTCACGAAGGCGCAAGAGATGCGCCCACTCGTGCCGCCTGCCGGCGCGCTCGGCCCACGAGAAGACGACCGCCCGCCGGCCGTCCCGCTGCTCCACGCGATCGACCCGCAGGTCGTGGTCACCTTCCCGATCTAGCGCGACTCCCCCGGTCTTGATCACCGCTACGCCACACTCGAGCGAAGCGTCCGTCCCGAACGCGCAGGAGCGCCCGACGAGCCGTGCGTCCGTCGCCTTCCCCCCTCGGGCGGCCGCGCGGGCGAACCAGAAGTCGAGGAAGCGAGGCGTGGCCCGAAGCACACTTTCTGACAGCGGACCGAGGACGTCCTTCTCCACATCCGGGTTCTTGGTCGCGCGAACATGAACAGTGCTCGCGGTGCGCTTGCTTGAGAGGATGCCCGTGCGCCGACGCGCGGGTGAACAGCGCTCTAGGCACGGGCACTCCGTCCTGTGGGCGCTTCGCGTACCTGAGTCGGGGGAGGCTGAACCGGGAGTACGCTTCCAAAGAGAACCTATGACCCCCCTGACCCCCGCTGAACGAGACGCGCTCCGGCTTCGAGCCGCGAAAGCGGACGAAGTGTTCAGCGGGCGAACGGTAGGGGAGCTGATCCTAGATGTGCGGGAGACGCACGCCGATGCGAGCGTCGGGCTGCTCGGCGCCGCGTTGGACGCGATCCTTGCTCAATGTCTAGTCGAGCCGTTCGAGCCCTGGCCCGGCTCCCTCGTGGCCGCGCTCGTCGCGCCCTAAGCCGTCGTCCAACCTCACGAACTGCGCTCACGGGGAGGTCTAGAATCGGCAGGGCCATGCCAGGGCGCAGGCGAGGAAGGTGAGGCGGAGGTGGCAAAGGTTCTCTGTGTCCTGTACGACGATCCTGTTGACGGGTATCCGAGGTCATACGCCCGAGACGCGATTCCCAGGATCGAGCGCTACTACGACGGTCAGACCACGCCGACCCCTGAGCGGATCGACTTCGAGCCGGGTGAGCTTCTGGGCAGCGTTTCCGGGGAGCTCGGGCTGCGGCGGTTCCTCGAGGAACGCGGCCACGCGTTCGTTGTCACGTCAGACAAGGACGGGCCGGAGTCGGTCTTCGAGCGAGAGCTCCCGGAGGCTGAGATCGTCATTTCCCAGCCCTTCTGGCCTGCCTACCTGACGGCTGAGAGGATCGCGAAGGCGCCGGGGCTGAAGCTGGCTGTCACGGCGGGGATCGGCTCGGACCACGTCGATCTGGACGCGGCGATCGAGCGTGGGATCACCGTCG
>JBOGXT010000695.1:0-1638 GCA_050694635.1 Thermoleophilaceae bacterium | reverse complement strand
GGTCGAGCAGGCGGCCCTCGCGGAGGCCGGCGCCTGAGCTCAGGCCGGGACCAACTCGGGATCGGGGCTTCGCAACGCGTGGGGAAGCTCCCGGCGGGAGTGGATGTCCAGCTTGGTGAACACCTTTCGCAGGTGCCACTCCACGGTGCGAGGACTGAGGAAGAGTCGCGCACCGATATCCGGGTTCGACAGTCCATCGCGAGCGAGCCGCGCGATCTGCCGCTCCTGCGGAGTCAGCTCATCGCGCGTCTCGGCGGTCCGCTTGCGCACCCTCTCGCCCGTGGCCAGCAGCTCACCTCGGGCGCGCTCGGCGAACGCCTCCATGCCGATCGTCACGAACAGCTCGTGTGCCGCTCGCAGTTGCGCGCGCGCGTCGACGCGGCCATTCTCGCGGCGCAGCCACTCCCCGTAGAGGAGATGCGCGCGTGCGAGCTCGGGCCGGAGTCGCGTGCGCCCCAGGCGGTCGATCGCTTCGCGGTACAAACGCTCGGCGGCCTCGCCCTCGCTCAGCAGTGCGCGCGACCGGGCGTGGATGCCGAGCGCCCAATCGGTGTCGCAGGCCTCCGTGTGCTCGCCGAGCCGCGTGAGGGCGCCCTTTGCGAGCTCGGCGTTCTCGGTCCTGATGGCGGCCTCGATCAGCTCGCTCAGCGCCCACGAAGCGATGAACAGCTCCGGTGTGTGCTCGCTCGCCTCCACGGCCGCCGCGAGCGCCTCCTCATAGCGGCCGAGACCGTTCATGAGAACGGAGTTCGCCCAATGTGCGTACTGGACGGCGGTCCCCTGGCCGCCGGCGGTGGCTTCCGTGATGATGCCGTCGATCAGCTCGGAGGCCTCGGCCTCCTGGCCGCGGACTCCCGCTAGCGCAATCGCAGCGTACGGGCCGATGCGGGTCCTGGTCGCCTCCTTGACGGCATCGACGTCCGCTACCAACAGTGCGGCACCCGCGAAGTCGCCGCCGAACGCGGCGGCCTGACCGCACGCGTTGTCCGCGGCGGCGAGGACCTCGAGCGCCCCAAAGTCGCGGGCGAGTTGAACCGCGCGCGTGCCGATCTCGAGACAGCGGTCGTAGTCCCATACCAAGTTCGCCGCCCGGGAGGCCAGGAAACCCCACCGGAGCATGTCCTCCACGGAGACCTCGGTACTCGCGAACGCGGCGACCGCGCGCCTTAGCACGGGCGCTGCGGCGGGGCGCCCGTCGGTGAAGACCAGCGCCAAGCCGTCCAGCAGCAGATCGCACGGAAGCGGAGGATCCGCCGGCTTGGGGGCAGTCGCCGCGGCGCGGGAGACATCGAGCAGGCTGCCGCCCGCACTCGCCAGCCGGCCGGCGAACAGCCCTGCGGTCCACGCATCGAGATACGTGTTGCGCGAGAGGCGTACGTCGAGCCTCTCGAGCTTCCTTGCGGCCTGGAGCAGCAGCAGTGGAGCGTCGCGGCCGCGGTTCTGGGCAAACGCGATCTCGGCTTGGAGCAGATCCACGCGGGCTCGCCCGAACTCGTCAAGCGGTCCGGCCTCCGCGGCCGCCAGTAGCCCACGACCCACATCGAACGCCCCCGCCCCCAGGCTGGCCTGGGCGGCTGCGAGCGCTCTGTCAGCTCGCCGCGCGGGATCGCCTGTCAGCGCGACTGCACGCTGCAGGAA
>JBOGXT010000694.1:0-3801 GCA_050694635.1 Thermoleophilaceae bacterium | reverse complement strand
GGCCCCGGCAGGCCGAGCCGCACGCCCAGCTTTGCGAACGGCGCGCGGAGGCCCTCGACGGCCTCGGCGCGGTCCGCCATCAGCCGCACGCCCTGCCGGGCCAGCTCCGCGTCCCAGGCATCGAGCGCCGCGGGGCCCGAAGCACCGGCGCGGATCCGGCCAAGCAGCGTGTTGCGCTGGGCGAGTGCGCGCGAGTACGCCGCCCGCGTCTCTGCCCGGGCGGGCCACAGGGCCGCCACCAGCTGGTCCAGATGAGCCCGGCGCGCGGCCGGGACGCCCTTCACGAGCTCCAGTCGCTCCGGCAGGAAGACGCTGACCAGCGGCCGCGCGCTCACCGCCGACAGGCTGTCAACGGGGCTGTCGTCCACCCGCAGACGCTTGGCCTCGCCGGGCTCGAATCCCACCTCGATCCGGTGGACGCCCTCCTCGTCGTGCGTGTCCACCACCACGCGGGCCACCGCGGCCCCACGGCGCACCAGCTCGCGCTCGTTCGACGTCCGCGGCGAGCGCCCGGTGCAGCCGAAGTAGAGCGCCTCGAGGAGGTTGGTCTTGCCGGCGCCATTCGGCCCGGCCACGACCGTGAGCTCGGACGAGAGCTCGAGCTCCGCCGCCTCGTAGTTGCGGAAGTCGCGCAGCTGCAGGCGGGTGACCCGCACGGCCCGCCGCCTACATCTCTGGTGGCCGAGACCGAGTAGCCCAAGGACGCAGGCTCGAAGCTCTGCTGGGCAGAGCGAGGGCCGAGGACGCCGGGATACGACGGTATTCGGCCATCAGACGTTCAACCGAATCGGCATGACGAGGTAGACGAAGCGCGCGCCGTCCTCGCCCGCACCCGACTGGATCAGGCCCGGCCGCAGCGGGCTGATCAGCTTCAGGACCAGCTCCTCCGACTCGGCGCTCTCGAGGCCGTCGCGGAAGAACTCCGGGTTGAAGCCGATCTCGAGCGGTTCGCCGTTGAACGGCACGGGCAGCGACTCGCTCGCCTCGCCCACGTCCGGCGTCTGGGCGGACACGTCGAGTGTGCCCTCCGAGAAGCGCAGCCGCAGCGGCGCGTTCTTCTGCGCCAGCAGTCCGACTCGCCGCACGACCTCGAGCAGCTCGTCGCGGCTCACGCGTAGCTCGTGCTCGTACGACTCGGGGAGCAGCTGCTGGTAGTTCGGAAAGCGCCCCTCGACGAGTCGCGAGGACAGCATCACGTCGTCGACGGTGAAGACGACCTGGTTCTCGAGCGCGGTCACGCCGATGCTGTCCGCGCCGCCGGCCGAGGCGATCCGGCCGAGCTCCTGCAGGGTCCGCGCCGGGACGTTCGCCTCGAGCTCGCCCTCGAGCGCCTGGTCGAGCCGCGTCTCCTTGACTGAGAGCCGGTAGGAGTCGGTCGCCACCATGCGCAGCTCCTGCCCGCGCGCCGTCACCAGAACGCCGGTGAGATGCGGGCGCGTCTCGTCCCTCGACGCCGCCCGGGCGACGCGGCCGATCGTGTCGACGAAGGCGGCCGCGGGCACGCTCATCGCGCCCCCGGGTGACGCCTCGGGGAGTTTCGGAAAGTCCTCGGGCGGCAGCGTGCGCAGGTGGAAATGGGCGGGGCCGGAAACCACCTCGACGTCCTGCTGAGCGCTGCGGTACTCGAGGGAGAGCTCTTCGGCCGGCAGCGAGCGCACGACGTCGAGGAGGAGCCGGCCGGGGATGACCGCGTGGCCGGGCGTGGAGGCACCGGTCTCGAGCCCGACGCGCACGCCGAGCTCCATGTCGGTCGCCTCGAGCTCGGCGCGGCCCTCCTCGACCCTCACGAGCACGCCGGCGAGCGTCTGGATCGCGCTGCGCGTGGAAGCCCCGCGCACGGCGATTCCGAGCTTGGCGAGGAACGTTTCACGGGAAACGGTGAGCTTCAACGTCTGCTACCTGACCTTGCATTTGTTGGGGCTGTGGACATGTGGATAGGTGGCGTGGATGCGCTTGGCGAAAGGGAAGCCGCCGGGGGATGAAGCTGGGGATTCTCGCACCGCTTGCGGCCGTCACGCCGGATGACCGAGTCGCCGCTTGAGGTTTTCCACAGAGTTGCGCACGGTCGGATCGGCGTGGACGGCCCCGCCGATCTGGTTGATGGCGTGGAGCACGGTGGTGTGGTCGCGGCCGCCGATGCCACGGCCGATCTCGGAGAGGTTGTGCCCGGTGAGGTCCCGGGCGAGGTACATCGCGATCTGGCGTGCCCGGCTGACGTCGCGACGGCGGTCGCGGCCGAGCAGCGCGTCCCGCGGCACGCCGAACTCCTGCGCCGCCGCGTCCACGATCTCCGACAGGCCGCAGGCGTCACGCGACTGGTCCTGCCCCAGCCGGCGCAACACGTGGCGGACGAGTCCGGGCGTGGCCTCCTCGCCCCTGAAGGACGCGTATGCAACGACGCGGATCAGCGCGCCCTCCAAGGCGCGGACGCTGCTGTCGACGCGCTGCGCAATCTCGGTCAGCACCTCGCCTGAGACGTCGACGCCGTCAAGGCGTGAGCGCTTGGCGAGGATGGCGCGCCGGACGTCGGCGGGCGGCGGCTCGAGCTCGGCCACGAGCCCGGCCCGGAAGCGCTCGACGAGCCGGGCCTCCAGATCCGGAAGCTCCTCCGGGCTGCGGTCCGAGGAGATCACGAGTTGCCGCCCGGAGCCGAGCAGGGCGTTGAAGGTATGGAAGAACTCCTCGCGCGTCTTGGCGCGGCCGGCCAGGAACTGCACGTCGTCGATGAGCACCACGTCCGCGCTGCGGAAGCTGTCCTTGAAGTCGCCGGTCCGCCGAGAGCGGACCGCGTCCACGAACTCGGTGGTGAACTCCTCGATCGTGGCGTAGCGCACGCGCAGACCGGCTCCGTAGCGCTGGACGAAGTTGCCGATGGCGTGCAGGAGGTGCGTCTTGCCGAGGCCGGGTGGACCGTGAAGGAAGAGCGGGTTGTAGGCCTGCGCCGGCAGCTCGGCGACCGCCAGTGCCGCGGCGTGGGCAAAGCGGTTGCCCTCGCCGATCACGAACTGCTCGAAGGTGTACTTGGGGTTCAGCCGCCCGGCAGTGACGGCGCAGCCGGCGGGGTTCGCCGTGGGGCTCACCTCCGACCCGTCGCCCGCGGGCGGAGACCAGCCGGCGCCGACCACCTGGACCACGGCACGCCCGTCGAAGCGGCGCGCAGCCGCTCGCCGCAGCAGCGGCAGGTAGCGCTCCGCTACCGAGGTGCGGATGTGCTCAGGCGCGCGTACGTAGAGCGTGTTGCCGCTGAGGCCGGCCAGCTCCAGCGGCTCGATCCAGATTTGGAACTTGAAGTCGGGAGTCTCGCTGCGGAGCTCCTCGCGGATGTCGTCCCAGATCTGGTCCAGTGGTTTGGGCACGGACGGTCGCGGCCCTCCTCGGGGCCTTTGGTGAAAGAACAATGGGAGGGGGAAGGACCGCTCCGGCGAGGCCGCGCTGCCCTCGGCCCGGCGAGGATACAACGCCCGCCGAGGCGCTCGACGCACCCCCGGCGTCGATCCCCGCACTCAGCGGGAAAAGTGTGGAGGGCGCGTCGTGTACCCTCAGGCGCGGGGCGCCAGGCCCCCGTACGCCGCGCCCCATTCGATCCTCATGAAGCGCACCTACCAGCCCAAGAAGCGCAAGCGCGCTCGCACCCACGGCTTCCGCGCGCGGATGCGCACGCGCGCCGGGCGCCACGTCCTGAGGCGGCGCCGGAGCAAGGGCCGCAAGCGGCTCACCCCGTAGCGCGCATGGCCGATCGCGAGCGCCGCAAGCGCCGCCGGCTCTCGCGCAGCGGCGAGTTCGAGCGCGTCTACCGCGAGG
>JBOGXT010000693.1:0-5238 GCA_050694635.1 Thermoleophilaceae bacterium | reverse complement strand
TCCCTGGGTCGTGCGACGACCGCGACGCCCGGGCCGCCGTGGCCGCCATGGGCGGGGAGCCGGTGGCCCTGTGGCACGGCGACGGCGACCTGCGCGGCGTCGACGCCGTCGTCCTCCCGGGCGGCTTCTCCTACGGCGACTACCTGCGCGTGGGTGCGATCGCCCGCTTCGCGCCGGTGATGGGCCCCGTCATCGAGTTCGCGCGCGAGGGCGGCCCGGTGCTGGGCATCTGCAACGGCTTCCAGGTGCTGTGCGAGGCGGGGCTGCTGCCCGGCGCCCTGCTGCCGAACCGCTCGCTGCGCTTCGTCTGCCGCCAGGTGGACCTGGTGGTCGAGAACCGCGACACGCCATTCACGCGCGCGTGCGAGGTGGGGGACACGCTGTCGGTTCCGGTCAAGCACACCACCGGGCGCTACCACGCGCCCGGGATCCCCGACGAGCAGGTCGTGCTGCGCTACGCGCCGGGCCAGAACCCGAACGGCGCGCAGGACGACATCGCCGGTGTGTGCAACGCGGAGGGCAACGTGCTCGGGCTGATGCCGCACCCCGAGCACGCGGTGGACCCGCTGACCGGCTCCGCCGACGGCGCGCGGCTGTTCGAGTCGGTGGCCGCGATGCCCGAAGCGGCCGGCTTGGCCGGCAGCACAGGGTTCCGAGTCGATCCCGCCGCGTGAGCGGGGGCGTCGCCGCCGCCCATCGCGAGCTCGGGCTCACCGATGCCGAGTACGACGGCATCCGCGACCAGCTCGGCCGCGACCCCAACGCGCTCGAGCTGGCGGTCTTCTCGCTGATGTGGTCCGAGCACTGCGCGTACAAGCACTCCAAGAAGCTGCTGCGCGAGCTGCCCACCGAAGGTCCGCACCTGCTGATGGGCCCCGGCGAGAACGCCGGGGTGGTCGACGTGGGCGATGGGCTCGCGGTGGCCTTCAAGGTCGAGTCGCACAACCACCCGAGCGCCGTCGAGCCGTTTCAGGGCGCCGCCACGGGGATCGGCGGCATCCTGCGCGACATCTTCGCGGTCGGCGCACGGCCGATCGCGCTGCTCGACTCGCTCCGCTTCGGCGAGCTCGACTCGGCCCGCTCGCGCTACCTGTTCGACTGGGCCGTCAAGGGGATCGGCCACTATGGCAACTCGATCGGCGTGCCGACGGTGGGTGGCGAGGTGTACTTCGAGTCCGCCTACGAGCAGAACTGCCTGGTCAACGCGATGTGCGTCGGCCTGGCTCGGCGCGAGCGGCTGATCCGGAGCGCCGCGGCCGGCGTGGGCAACCCGGTCGTCCTGCTCGGCGCACGCACGGGGCGCGACGGGATCGGCGGCGCGTCGGTGCTCGCAAGCGCCGAGCTGTCGGCGCAAGACGCCTCGAAGCGGCCCAGCGTGCAGATCGGCGACCCGTTCGAGGAGTCGAAGCTGGTCGAGTGCTGCCTCGAGCTGCTCGACCGCGACCTGCTGGCGTCGCTACAGGACCTGGGCGCGGCGGGGCTGTCCTCCTCCTCGTCTGAGATGGCGTCGAAGGGCGAGGTCGGGATCGACGTCGACGTGGGACGCGTACCGCTGCGCGAGGCGGACATGGAGCCCTTCGAGGTCATGATCTCGGAGTCGCAGGAGCGGATGCTGTGCGTGGTCGAGCCGGAGCTGCTCGACGCGGTGCTCGAGGTGTGCTCGCGGTGGGACGTGCGCGCCACGCCGATCGGGTCGGTCACGGACATGCGGCGCCTGCGCGTGTTCGACGGCGACGAGCTCGTGGGCGACATGCCGGTCGGGGCACTGGTGGACGACTGCCCGCTGTACGACCTCGAGCCATCGGCACCCGACGGCGCGATCTATCCGGATCCGCCGGCCCGGCTGTCCGGTTCGGCCGTCGCTGGGGAGGCGCTGCTCGCGCTGCTCCGCTCCCCCAACGTGGCATCGAAGCGCTTCGTGTTCGAGCAGTACGACCCGATCGTGGGCTCGCGGACCGTGCGCAGGCCGCAGGCGGCGGACGCCGCCGTGCTGAAGCTGGAGAACGACGGCGGCCGCGGGGCGATCGCGGTCTCCATCGACGGCAACGGGCGGCGGGTGGCCTGCGATCCGTACGGCGGCACGGCGGAGGCCGTGCTCGAATGCGCGCGGAACCTGGCGTGCGTGGGCGCCGAGCCGCTCGGGCTGACGAACTGCCTGAACTTCGGCAATCCCGAGAAGCCGCACATCGCGTGGCAGCTGACGCGGGCGGTCGAGGGGCTGCGCGACGCCTGCCTGGCGCTGGGCGTGCCGGTGGTGGGCGGCAACGTGTCGCTGTACAACGAGGGCGGCGGGGGGCCGATCTACCCGACGCCGATCGTGGGCATGGTCGGCAGGCTGCCGGACCCCGCCGCGGTGCCACGCGCGGCGTTCGCGGAGCCGGGGCACGCGGTCGCGGTGGTCGGCCCGTTCCGGCCGGCGCTGGAGGGCTCGGAGCTCGAGAAGCTGCGTGGCCGGCTGGCGGGCTCGCTCCCCGGGATCGACCTGGCCGAGCATGCGGCGGCGCTTGCGGTGCTGCGCGAAGCGGCCCGAGGCGGCTCGCTGGCGACCGTGCACGACGTCGCGGACGGCGGCCTGGCGGTGGCGCTGGCGGAGTGCTGCATCGAGGGCGGGCTGGGGGCCCGCCTGGAGCTCCCATCGATCGATGAGAGCGCACTCTTCGGCGAGGCCCCCGGCGGCGCGGTCATCGCCGGCCCGCGCGCCGCGGTCGAGGCCGTTTCCGGCGCCCGCATCGTCGGCGAGACCGGCGGCGACTCGCTCGACATCGCCGGCGCGCTTCGCGTTCCGGTCGCCGAGCTGCGCGACGCCTACGAGGGCGTCATCCCGGCAGCGTTCGCCCCCACCTGACCCCGGGCGGTGCGGGGGGCGTCCGCCACCCTCGCTGGTACGCTCATCCGGAGCGGGCCGCTCGCCCCTGGGCCACGCCCCCGAGCGCCCGCCCCTCACCCATGAATCGAGAGCTCGACCATCGCGACGGACCTCGCGACGAGTGCGGCGTCTTCGGCGTCTACGCGCCCGAGTCGGATGTCGCGCGGCTCGCCTACTTCGCGCTGTACGCGCTCCAGCACCGCGGCCAGGAGTCGGCCGGCATCGCCGCCAGCGACTCCGGCCAGATCATGACCATTCGCGACCTCGGCCTCGTCTCGCAGGTGTTCGACGAGGAGAAGCTCCGCGCGCTCCAGGGCCAGATGGCGCTCGGTCACGTGCGCTACTCGACGACCGGGTCGTCCGCCTGGGAGAACGCCCAGCCGGTCTGGCGCTCCGACCGCCGTCAGGTGGCGCTCGCCCACAACGGCAACCTGATCAACGCCGTCGAGCTCCACGGCGAGCTGAGCGACCGGGGGGTCCGGTTCCGCGGCACCTCGGACTCGGAGATCATCGCGGCGCTCCTGGCGAACCACCCCGCCCCGCGCATCGAGGACGCCCTGGCCGAGGTGGTGCCGCGGCTCGAGGGCGCCTTCTCCACGGTCGTGATGACCAAGGACGCGGTGGTCGGCTTCCGCGACGCGGCGGGCCTGCGCCCGCTCGCCCTCGGGCGGATCGGCGACCGCTACTGTCTGGCGTCGGAGAGCTGCGCGTTCGACATCATCGGCGCCGAGTTGCTGCGCGAGGTGCAGCCGGGCGAGATGGTGTCGCTGGGCGAACGGGGGATCGAGACGCGGCAGCTGGTCGAGTCCGACCGAAGGGCCTTCTGCGTCTTCGAGCACATCTATTTCGCCCGCCCGGACTCGATCCTGGAGGGCAACCGCACGCAGGTGTCGCGCCGCAAGATGGGCGAGATCCTGTGGCGCGAGGCGCCGGTCGATGCGGACGTGGTGATCGCCGTGCCCGACTCCGGGAACGCCGCGGCGGCGGGCTACTCGAGGGCGTCCGGCATCCCGCGCGACGACGGGCTCATCAAGAACCGCTACGTGGCCCGCACGTTCATCCAGCCCGGTCAGGAGCTGCGCAAGCACGGCCTACGGATGAAGTTCAACCCGCTGCGCGAGGTCGTGGCCGGCAAGCGCCTGGTGGTGGTGGACGACTCGATCGTGCGCGGCAACACGACCCGCCAGATCGTGCGCATGCTGCGCGGCGCGGGCGCCGCCGAGATCCACATGCGAGTTTCGGCCCCCGCCATCCGCCACCCCTGCCACTACGGCATCGACATGTCGACCACGCAGGAGATGGTCGCCCACGGCCGCAGCGAGGAGGAGATCGCCCGCGAGCTCGACTGCGACTCACTCGCCTACCTGTCGCTGGACGGGGTCTACGAGGCGATCCGCTCCACGCGCGAGACGCACTGCGACGCCTGCTTCTCGGGCAACTACCCGCTGGCCCGCACCGGCGCGGCGAACGGGAAGTTCGCGCTGGAGGAGCTGGCCGTCGTCAAGGGCTGAGCCCATTTGCGTGGATCGGGCCGCCGGCCATAGGCTGGCACTCGAGCTCCAGCAACCCAAAGGAGGGGCCCATGAAGCGCTTTGCCCTGCTCACCACGCCGCTGGCGGCGGCGGTCTCCCTCGTAGCCGTGCTGGTCGCCAGCGCCGGCGCCGACCATCCCGGCTCACAGACGCTTACTTTCGTCGAGCGCAACAACCAGGGGACGTTCCGCTTCGTCGACAACCCGCCGAAGTTCCGGGGTCGGGGCGAGCCCAGCGTCTCCGCGGGCGACATGTTCCTAGGCAGCAGCCCGCTCTACAACGCCGCGAACACGCAGCGCGCCGGCAGGCTCTTCTTCAAGTGCACGGCGGTGGTCGGGAACCGGAGGTTCGAGCGCAGCAGCTTCCTCTGCGAGGCGATCGCGAAGCTCCGCAACGGCGAGCTGGCCCTCGACGTCCTCTTCAAGGGCAGCGACCCCTCCGGTGCGGTGACAGGCGGCACCGGCGCCTACGAGGGCGCCTCCGGCAGCTTCACCTCCGACGAGCGCAGGAGGACCTCGGTGGACACCTTCCACTTCGACACCGACTGAGCGGCGGATCTGCAGCGAGCGCGACTTCTCGCGCACGTGTGTAGCGGCATTGCACCGGCGGTGCCGCTACCGCCGAATGCGGCGCTAGGGTGGCCTTCCTCGTGATGGACCTCGCCGCCCCGCTCCAGTCGCTCTTCGCCTTCCCGGGCTTCCGCCCTGGGCAGCGCGAGGCCTGCGAGGCGGCGCTCGGGGGCCGCGACGTGCTGGTGGTCATGCCCACGGGCTCCGGCAAATCGCTCTGCTATCAGCTGCCCGCGCTGCTGCGCGAGGACGTGACGGTGGTGGTGTCGCC
>JBOGXT010000692.1:0-1678 GCA_050694635.1 Thermoleophilaceae bacterium | reverse complement strand
GGCCGCGACCGCACCGGCATCGTCGCCGCGATCCTGCTGCGGCTCGCCGGCGTCGGCGAGGAGACGATCGTCGGCGACTACGAGGACACCGACGAGCGGATGCGGCCCCGCTACGACGAATGGATCGCGGGGATGGACGACGCGCGGCGGGACTTCTTCCTCGGCTCCCTCGCCGAGCGCGGCCATCCGATCGCGGCGACGCTCGAGCACATCGACGAGCGATACGGCGATGCCGCGGCGTACCTGCGCCGGCACGGCCTCTCCACGGACGACCTCGCGCGGGTCCGCGGCCGCCTGCTCGGCGCGAGCGGCTCCCTTGCCGCCGCCGGCCGGCCTCGCGGATAATCAGGCCGGGGCTGTTAGCTCAGCTGGTCAGAGCGCTGCGTTCACATCGCAGAAGTCGCTGGTTCGAGTCCAGCACAGCCCACCGAGCCTGGCGCTGGATCGGCGCCTTTTCTGCCCCCTGTCGTGCGCGGCGGCGCGCGAGGGACCGCCGGGCGGGGAGAGGCCACCATCCCCCGCAATCGACCTTGAGCAGGTTGACGACCTGGCGGAAGCCCTCTGGGTCGCGCGTGTAAAGGGGCAGCCCCGCGGCCAGCGTGGTAGCTGCGATGAGCGGCTCACCCACGGTTGGCCGGCCCCTACCGTGTAGCACATGGAGCGGATCGGCGTACGTGAGCTCCGCCAGCAGGCGAGCCGCTGGCTGAGGCGTGTTGCCGCCGGGGAGTCGTTCGAGGTAACCGACCGCGGGCGCCCGGTGGCGCTGCTCGCCCCCATGCCTTCTGAGGAGGGGGTCGAGGCGCTGCTCGCGGCGGGACGGGCGAGGCCCGGCAGGGGGCGCCTCAGCGAACTTGGGCCCTCGCTGCCGCCGCGGGGAGGCGCTCCGACGCCACGCGAGGTACTCCAGCGGCTGCGGGCCGATGAACGCTGAGGTCTGGTACCTCGACAGCTCGGCCCTGGTGAAGGCGGTTGTCGAGGAAGCCGAATCGAGCGCACTCGCAGACTGGCTGCGAGACAAGGATCGACTCGCCGCCTGCGAGCTTGTGCGAGTCGAGACGGTGCGGGCGGTGCGCGTCTGGGACGCGGCCGCTGTTCCCCGCGCACGGCAGGCGGTCGGCGCACTGATCCTGATCCGTCTCGACGACGACCTCTACGAGATGGCCGCCGATCTCGAGCCGCCTTTCCTGCGATCGCTCGACGCGATCCACCTCGCCGCCGCGCTGAGCATGGGTCGGGACCTCGCCGGCGTCGTAACGTACGACGGGCGCATGGCGGAGGGCGCGCGCGCTCGGTGTCCGGGTCGAGGCGCCGGGTCGCGCCGAGCCCGCGCGTTAGGCGACCCGACTTTCCCGGCTACGAGCTCCAGGCTGGAGCCGGCAGCGTCGCCGTCGGTTGAGCGTCGCGAGCCCGTCGTCCGGCCGACGACGGCGGCAGCGGCAGGCATGGCTCCGGGCGGGCCGTCAGCGTGCCGCGGTGAGTTCTCCAGCCGTGGCGCCGCATCACGGCGCCGCGCGATCGCCGGCGATCAGCGCAGGGCGCTGTTGACCGCGAGGCCGCTCAGCACGAGCAGCAGGATCGTCAGGCCGCCGACGATGCCGATGCGCCGGAAGTCCTTCGCGACGTACACACGCTCCCAGACCGCCGCCTTCTCAAGTGCCGCCGACGCCGCGCCGACCGC
>JBOGXT010000691.1:0-4918 GCA_050694635.1 Thermoleophilaceae bacterium | reverse complement strand
GCCGAGGACGAGCTGGCCGCGGCAGTGCGCGCCCGCGACAAGGCCCGGCAGGAGCGAAACGAGTGGCTGACCCGCGCCCGTCAGGCGGCGGACGAGCGGGGACCCGGAACGGCGAGCAAGGCGGAGGCCCAACCTCCGCGCGAGGAGCCGGCGACGGTCCAGCCTCCCCGCGGCGGCGGTCCTCCCCCGCCCGGCGGCGCGCCCGCCGGTAGGCCCGCCAAGACGTCCATCCCTCCGGGCGGGATCCTGCTTCCGCCCACCGGTCCCGGCTCTCACATGCGGCGCTCGCTCCCGCCGCGTTGGGCGCAGCGCTTGCTCGTGCCGCTCGCGCTCGTCCTCTTCCTGGCGATACTGATCCTGCTGATCGCCTGGGCCGTCTGACCTGACTGCTACTAGCCGCAGCTCGTCCGGGCCGCCGCCTCCGGTTGCCGGCCCGGGCCGCTACTGCCGTGGCCGCGGCGGCGCAGGCAGCGTCGCCTTCCAGACCTCGACCGAGTTCCGGCCGGCTCCCAGCGCGAAGTCGCCCGCCACGCCCCAGTAGGTGTACGTGCCGTTGCGGTTGCGCTGCCACTTGAACACGTGGGACACCCACTCGTTCGCGTTGGCGGGGATGAAGTAGCCGGCCTCCTCGATCTCGACCGTGCCGTCCGGGTTCTCCCAGAAGTCCACAACCTGGGTGCCCTGGGAGTACCAGCCCATGAAGATCCGGTTCTGGCCCGGGATCTGCTGGAACACGTGGGCCGTGCACGTCGAGGCTTGCGGCTGGGTCCGCACCGGCGCCCGGTAGATCGCCTTGCCTCCGTCCGGCGTCCTGGCGTACGAGCTCCACGCCTCCTCCGCCGTCGCCGGCGGGCCGTTCGTGAACAGGCGGTCGGCGCGGTAGAAGTGCACGCCACCGTTGCCCTGCGGGTTGTCCGCCGGGGAGGTCGGGCAGGTCGCGCCCGGGGGCGCCACGCCGCCGCCGCGCTCATCGGTCGCGATCAGGTAGCGCCGCGACCCGCTGAACTCGAGCTCGTGGTCGAAGTCGACGTCCTGCGTCGCGTCGTAGGTGGTGATCGTGCCGCCGGCGCCGCGCCCCATGTGGTGCGCCGAGCCGACGTAGCGGACGCCGAGCACCTCGCCGGGCTCGCCGTTCGCGAGCCAGGTCGGGATGTCCAGGTCCTGGGTGCCCTCGCCCGTGCCGTCGACGCAGTCGGTCACCTTCGCGGCCGTGTGGAACGGCGGCAGCGACGAGCTGTCGCGCAGGCGGCAAGGCATCGGCCCGCCGCGGCCACGCACCCGGTCGTCTCGGAAGTTGGTCGGCGTCCCGTTGTCGTCGAACGCCCCGCGCATGTCGAACACGATCGCCGCCGCGCCGCTGCCGCAGGTCAGGCGGTCGTCGGCGTAGATCTCCAGCTCGTGGCAGCCGTAGATCGTGCGCTTCTCGGTATGGCCGAGGGCCACGGCCGCGCTCGGATAGCGGTAGCGGTAGACCTGAGGCCGGCAGCTGTCGCGCCGCTCCTGCACGGTGGTGCCGCTCGGGAAGTACATGCAGGAGGACATGTCGACGATCTCGAAGCCGTCGAGGTCGAGGGCGTCGTTGTCGCCCGCGATCTCGTTCTCACGCTTGTTGCCGGGCTGCTGGACGGTCACGGCGTCGGACGTCACCGCGTATGCGATGTGCGGCCGCTTGGGGTCGATGTTGACCGTGTGAGCCTCGCCCGTGTGGCTCGTGAGGCCGATCTCGACCGGATCGTTGATGTCGGTCACGTCGACCAGCTCGAGCCCGCCCTGCGGGGCACCGGTGAAGCCGCCGGCGTTGCCCTGGTCGTGGCAGCGCCCGGGGGCGTCGGTGGCGTCGACGAGCAGCTGCGTGTCCGAACGCACGGCGTTCGGCTGGCTCGCGTTGAGGATCGCGCCGCCCTTGGGGGCCGCCTCGATGTCGTGCTGGAGCCCGAGCGTCTCGACCGGGTTGCTGCCGCACTCCGCCGACGGCTGGTTCGAGACGTAGCTCGGACGCACCTCGCCGCGGCTCGTGAGCTGGAAGATCGTCTGACCGGCGCCGTTCGCACCCGTGCCGAGGGTCCCCACCGAGGCGTACGTCTCGCCGTCCTGGGTGAAGAAGTCGAGGTCGGTGTGCGGGTTGCCCGTGGTGAAGCTGGCCACGTACTCCCAGTCCGCGTTCGGCCCGCCGGACTGCGCGAGCGGCAGCGCCAGCGGCGACGCCGTGAACGCCGGCGCCTCGTGATCCAGCGCTGTGAGCCCGTGACCCGCGAGGGCCGTGGTGGGCAGTATGAACGCCGCGCCAAGCACGGCGGTGGCCGCAGCCAACTTGCTTCTCATGAAAAGGCCTCCCGTTTGTACCCCGCTGCGGAATACCCCGGCGCGCGAATGGTCAAACCAGTTGACCGCCGCACTCAGAAGCGGTAGCTGGGCAGCGGCCGGCCGGCCCGCCGGCGCACCACGCCGTACAGCTCCGCGGCCTTGGCCTGGTGGGCGCCCGCGACGTTGTGGCTCTCGGCGACGTCGCGGCGCCGGTCGTACAGCTCGAAGCCGGTGCCGGGGTTGCGGCCGAACATCGCCCAGCGGTCCGTGCGCACGAAGAAGCTGTTGCCATAGCCGCCGAACGCGTAGGGGCGCCGCGGCGGGCGCCGTCCCTCGAACAGGCGCGACAGGTCCACGCCGTCCATTCCGCGCGGCACCGGCACGCCGGCCATCGACAGGATCGTCGGCGCGACGTCGTGCGTCGAGGCGAACCAGCTGCTCGTGCGCCCGGCGTGGCGGCCGCGCGGATCGACCACGATCAGCGGTACCCGGATCAGCGCCGGGTGGAGGACGGTCGAGCTCTTGCCGGTCAGGCCGTGGTCGCCCAGGTAGATGCCGTGGTCGGAGAGCAGCACGACGATCGTGTCGCGCTCGAGCCGAAGCGCGTGCAGCCGGTCGAGGAACACGCCGAGCCAGCGGTCGGTCATCGTCACCTCGGCCGCGTACAGCGCCCGCATGCGCTCGAGCAGCACCTCCCCCGCGCGCCCGTGCAGGTACCTCGACACATGCGCGTAGTAGGGCTTGGCCGGCTCGGGCCCGTGGTAGCCGGGATCGCCGTACATGTCCACGTAGCGCCGCGGCGGCGTCCATGGCTCGTGGGGCTCGAAGGTGTCGGCCACCAGCGCGAAGGGGCGCCGTTGCGCGGCCGAGTCGAGCATGCGCGAGGCCGCGCGAAACACGCGCGCGGCGAACGAGCGCGTCTCGTCGTGGGAGTAGCCCGCGTTGCCGAGGAAGCGGCGCATGCGCTGCCTCGTCTCCGGGTCGTCCAGCTGGGGCGGCAGCCAGCGGCGCAGCTCGGCGTCCGACACACCCGCGCCGGCCCCGCCCGCCTGGCCCCCCTTCGCCGCGAAGCGGTCGAAGCTCGCCCGGAACGGTCCGTAGGAGCGCGCGAAGCCGACGAACGGGTTGTCGGTCACGCAGCCGGTCCAGTAGCCGGCCCGGCGCAGCAGGCTGGTGAAGGCCAGGGCGGGATCGGCGATCGGCGCCCAGCCCGGCTCGCCGACCATGCCGCGGTACGGGCGCCAGCCCGTGAAGGGGAACACCCGGCGGCCGGTCATGATCGAGCGGCGCGCCGGCACGGTCGGCATCGCCTCGGGGTAGCAGCGCGTGAAGCTGAGCCCGCGCCGCGCCAGGGCGTCGATGTTCGGGGTGCGCGCCCGTTTGCCGTACACGTGGTCGGTACGCAGCGTGTCGACCACGATCAGCACGACGTTCGGCCGGTCGCGGCGGCGCTCTGCGAGCTTGGGAGCCACGACGGCCGCGCCGACCGCCTCGAGGAACTCCCGCCGGCTCGCTTCCACCATCCCAGACTAGGGGCTGCTCGTACGGGTATCACCCAACCATGGATCGCAACGACTTCCGCCGTGAGCTGGGACAGCAGCTGCGGGTGGACTCGATTCGCTGCAGCGACGCCGGCGGCTCGGGCCACCCCACCTCCTCGATGTCCGCCGCCGACCTGATGGCGGTGCTGCTCGACGGCCACCTCAGGCTCGACTTCGACGACCCCCGCCAGGCCGCCAACGACCACCTCGTGTTCTCCAAGGGCCACGCCTCCCCGCTCCTGTACGCGTGCTACAAGGCGGCGGGGGCGATCGACGACGACGAGCTGCTCACCTTCCGCAAGCTCGGCAGCCGCCTCGAGGGCCACCCCACGCCCGTGCTGCCCTGGGTCGACGTCGCGACCGGATCGCTCGGCCAGGGCCTGCCGGTGGCCGTGGGCCTGGCGCTCACCGCGCAGCGCCTCGACCGCACGCCGGCGCGCGTCTGGTGCCTGTGCGGAGACAGCGAGCTGGCCGAGGGCTCGATCTGGGAGGCCTTCGACCACGCCTCCTTCTGGGAGCTCGACAACCTCGCGGCGATTGTCGACGTCAACCGGCTCGGCCAGACCGGCGAGACGATGCACGGGTGGGACCTCGACCTCTACGCCGAGCGGGCGCGCGCCTTCGGCTGGGAGGCGATCGAGGTCGACGGCCACGACGTCGCGGCGATCGAGGACGCCTACGCCCGGGCCGAGCGGACCTCGGGCCGGCCGGCCGTCGTGCTGGCACGGACTAAGAAGGGCGCCGGCGTGAATGCGGTCGAGGACCAGCCCGGCAAGCACGGCAAGCCGCTGGAGGATCCCGAGGGGGCGATCGCCGAGCTGGGCGGCGCGCGCGACCTGACCGTGGAGTTGGCGAAGCCGGAGGCGGGTGTCCAGCCGCATCGCTTCGACGCGCCCGGCGGCGAGCGGCCACGCTACGAGCCGGGCGAGAAGGTCGCCACCCGCAAGGCCTACGGGGAGGCCCTCACGGCGCTCGGCGACGCCCGCGCCGACATCGTGGCCCTCGACGGCGAGGTCTCGAACTCGACCTACAGCGAGATCTTCCGCGACGCCCATCCCGACCGCTACGTGGAG
>JBOGXT010000690.1:0-1862 GCA_050694635.1 Thermoleophilaceae bacterium | reverse complement strand
GTCGCACGCTCGTAGCAGCGACGTCTTGCCACCGTTGTTGGGGCCGACGAGTACAGCGCGCTCTCCCGGCAGCCATGAGACGGACCCTTGCCAGCCGCGGTAGTGCCGGACATCGACCTGCGCGATCCTCATCGTGGCGAGCCTAAGTGCTCCCGGCCGTAAGTTCGCTCGCCGTCACGCGGCCAGCTGGAGCTGAGGCTCGTGCGTTGCGAGGCGGTCGATTAGGGCGGCGAGGTCGTCGCGGGTGAAGCGCCAGTCGAAGGGCTCGGCGATCTCGTTCCAGCGGTGTTCGAAGGCGTTGAGGGTGCGGGCGAGGTCGGCGAGGTTGTCGAAGTCGTTGGGTTCGAGCACTTTGCGCTGGACGACCGAGTAGTAGATCTCGATCTGGTTGAGCCAGCTGGCGTGCACGGGCAGGTGGACGAGGACGAGGTTGGGCCAGCGTCGCTCGAGCCGTTCGATCGATTTCTGGCCGCGGTGGGAGGAGCCGTTGTCGACGATCCAGAAAACGCGGCGCGCCGAGCAGTAGGGCTCCTTGGTCATCACCTGCCAGACGAGCCGGTCGAAGGGCTCGATCCCGCCGCGTGCTTCCGAGCGCCCGAAGAGGCGCGGCCTGCGTCCGCCGCGGCGTCCGATGTCGAGCGCGGCCAGGTAGGTGAGCGCCCCGCGGCGCTGGTAGGTGTGCTCGACTCGTTGCCCGCGCGAGCCCGAGACCGGCGGCAGCGGCTCGTGGATCCGTCGCCGGGCCTGGATCGACGGCTTCTCGTCGGCGCAGATCACGAACTCGCCGGGGTGGAGCAGCTTCCCCTGCCAGCGTCCCTGGTAGAGGTCGAGCACCGGACCCGCCTTCTCCAGGAATGCCGGGTCGGTCGGGAAGATCCAGGAGCGGTGCTGCCACGGCTTGAGCGCGTCCTCCGAGAGCCAGCGCGCGATCGTCGAGGCCGACGCGTCGCAGACGCCCCGCTCGATCACCAGCCGGTGCAGCTCAGCGCGCGAGAAGCGCGACAGCGGCAGGCCCTGCTCACGCGGCAGCTGACAGGCGATCGCCTTCACCTGCGCGACCTCTTCCGGGGGGAAAACGCCGCGGGCGTCCAGGTCGTGGTCGATCGGCAAGCCCTTCCAGCCGCTGCTCGAAGAAGCGTTTCCGCCACAACGACACCGTTCGCAGCGCACAGTCGAGGCGACGCGCGATCTCCGCGTTGGGCTTTCCCTCGGCGGCGAGCAGCACGATCTTCGCCCGCAACACCTCGCCGTGCGGCACCGTGTAGCGCGCAGCCCGCGAACGCAGCTCCCGCGCCTCCTCATCGCTCAGCTCGATCTCGAAAGGACTCTTCGCCATGGCATCCTCTTCGACGCCGGGCAGCCGGTCCCTTCAACCATCGTGCGCGTATTACTGACCGGGAGCACTTAGGGGAATGCGGCCCGCCGTTCGGCGCGTTGGAGCGGGTGTGATCGCACGGCTCTGGCACGGCTGGGCCCGGCCGGACACGGCCGACGCGTACGAGCGGCTGCTGCGCTCGGAGGTCCTGCCCGGCATCCACCGGATCGACGGGCATCGCGGCGCCTACCTGCTCCGGCGCGAGCGCGAGGGCCGGGTCGAGTTCGTCACGATCACGCTGTTCGAGGACCTGGACGCCGTCCGCGCCTTCGCCGGCGAGGACAACGAGGCCGCCGTCGTGCCGCCGGCCGCGCGGGCCCTGCTCGACGAGTTCGACGAGCGCTCGGCGCACTTCGAGGTGATGATCCGGCCCGACGCCGGGGACGGCGCTCCGCCGCGAATGTGATTTCCTCCCGCCCGTGGCGGCGACGCTCATGGACGGGAAGACCCTTGCCGCGCGCGTCCGCGAGGGCGTCGCCGAGGAGGT
>JBOGXT010000689.1:0-4443 GCA_050694635.1 Thermoleophilaceae bacterium | reverse complement strand
GGTCGCGGTAGCGGACCGGGTCGTGGCGCACGGCGAGCTCGAGCACGCGGTAGAAGACGAGCCCGCGGCTGCGCGAACGGCGCCGGTTGAAGCGGAACACGAACTCGTTCAGGTAGCCGGGCAGGTGCGCCGCATCGACCGAGCCCTGATGGGTGCCGAGCAGCCAGCGCTTGGCGAGCGAGGAGACCTTGTGCACGCCAGGGAGCAGCTTGTGGGCCTGCGCCCTCTGAGCGCCGGGAAGGCGCTCATGGACGTAGAGCCCCTCGGTCGCCGGGCGGTATGGTTGCCAGCCGTCGGTGACGACCTTCGCGCCGGGCTCGACGTTGTCGACGAGGAACGCGCGCAGCGAATCGGCCGAGGCATCGATCAGCGGCGCCAAGCGACAGCGGCCGAAGCCCTTAGGCTGCGTCCGCTCGACGGCAACGCCCACCAGCACCTTCTTCTCGCCCCTCGCGCGCCCACCGGCGAGCCCCGGCTCCTCGCCGCCGAAGGTGGTCTCATCGACCTCGACCTCGCCGGCCAAGCGCTCGCGGCCGGGGCGGACGAGCACCGAGCGAATCCGGCCGAGCATCGCCCAGCCGGTCTGGTCGGAGCCGATCTCGAGCTGGCGCTTGAGCGACAGCGCCGAGATCCCGTCCTTCTGCGAGGCAAACAGCCAGCACGCGGTGAACCAGACGGTCAGCGGGGTGCGGGTGCGGTCGAAGATCGTGCCCGCCGTCGGCGATGTGCGCTCGCCGCAAGCCTCACACTTGAATCGTCCGTCCGCCATCCGCCAGCCTCCCGCGTGCTCGCAATCGGGGCAGACGAACCCCTCCGGCCAGCGCAGCCACTCCAGGTAGTCGAGGCAGTCGGCGTCAGCCCCAAACCAGGCCTGGAACTCGCCCAGAGAACGCGGATAGTGCCTTCCGGCTTGAGGAGTCGGAATCCTCGTATTCTAGGCCGCTTAGATGGATACCCCACCTAGGCTCATTTCCCCTGCGTAACAAGGCCAGCCGCCACCCTCCCGAGCGGGAGCCGTCAGAAGATCGCGTAGTCGCGGACCAGCTTGGAGAGTGGCTCGGTTTCGAACAGCAGCCCGAGCAGCCCGGCCTCGAGGTCTGCGCCCAACCGGCGAACCTCCGCGAAGGCCCTCGACTCGTCGGCCGTGGCGCGCGTGACGTCTCGCAGCTCCCGCCGAAAGTTCTCGTCGTCCAGCAGGCCGAGGAACTCGTCGTATGCACCGAGCGCCCTCGCGCCTGGATCACTGGCGTCGTGGTCGATGAACGCCTGGGCGATCCGGTCCGTGGGCGGCATGTCGAACCGGGCGTTGAGGAAGTCGAACATCGCGGCGCGCTCCAGGTTCACGCACTCGAAGATGGGCAGCAGCCCACCCGCGAAGAGGACCTTGCGGGACGTACGGAGCTTGGCATTGCGCAGCCCCCACTTCTCAGGGCCCGCCTGCTCCTTGCCGGCGAAGTCGACGCAGATCGTGCGCCAGTAGCGAACTGTGTCGTTCAAGAGGAACCGCGGCGGGCGAAAGTCCTTGATCGACTCGTCGAGGTAGCGGCGCAGAACGCGCTCGCGGGCAGCGGCATAGACATCACCGGCGGTAGCCGGAACGGACTCCAGGATGAACAGCATCCGCCGAGTCAGGTTCTTGTTGTCGTCCCTGTCGAGTCCGACGTTCCCGACGAGGTTGTCGCAGAACACCGGCTCACCGAACACGCCCTGGTCACCGGGCGCCTGATCGAGCACGGTCTTGACCGCCTCGATCGAGGGCTCAACCTCATCCCGCTCGGCGCCGTTGACCAACACCATGAAGTCGTCGTCACTGCCGGCGGTCACCTCGGCGCGTCCCCATGACCCCATCAGCACCACCGACGTGTCGCCATCGTGAGCAAGCTCGGCGAGCCGTGAGCGCCGAGCCTCGAGTCCCGACGCGGTGCGCTCGCGAGCGCTCAGCAGGTGGGGGAAGCCGCGGCCGCTACTGGCGCCCAGCTGCTCGAGCGGGCTCTCGCCGCCGCGATCCACTCGCGCCGGTCAGTTTGGGCGCGGAGGCGCCTCGAGGATCCAGGGAACGTCCAAGCAGCGCTGGAGGAGCGGACCGAACAGCTCCTCATGCTCCTCGGTGAGGGGAACGTGATGAAGGTCGGCCGAGAGCGAACTGACGTGTAGATGCCTCAGCCGATCGCCGAACGCATCCAGGAGCCCGCTTGCAACCGACATATCCGGATCTATCGACCAGGCGTGCGCGACGTCGAAGCAGAAGCCTGCCTCCGGCAGTTCCGCGAACGTGGGAGCAAGCTCATCTTGTGTGCGACCCAGCTCCTTCCGAGAGTCCATGTTCTCGATCAGGAGCTTCCGCCCCAGATCGCGATAGAGGTCCGGCTCCTCAATGCTGTCCGGGTGCATCACGATGCCGTCGGCCCACCCGGCTAGCTGGCAGAGCTCCGCTACGAGCGCCTCTTCGCTCAGCTGACGATCCTTCGACGGGCCGTGGATGCTCAGGTAGCGGAACGGCAAAGCGGGCCCCGAGGCGAGGTACTGATGCAGCGAGTCGAGCTGTGTCTCCGACAGGGCCGACAGCTCCGTTGCGAAGGGGGACACCGTCCACGCCTCCGCAACCTGCGCGGCCCAGTCGTCCCGCAACTCCTCCATGTAGCCAGTCGAGGCGCCGACCGGGTGGTGGCGCCAAACGATGGAACCCCTCGGTGCCGTTGAAACCGCGACTGCCATACCAGACGACGCTACCAGCAGCAGGCGACGATCAGACCAGTTGGCGCCCACCGGATCTATTCAGGCCCAAACCGCATGCGCACTTCGTGTCCAGGCGGCTCTTCTTGGAAGGCGGAATTCGCGTCCGGAACCTTGCTCGGCCACTCTCCTCGGCGGGGCCCGTTTCCGCTGACGCCGAACCCTGTCGCGAAACGCTCAACCGGGAGCCATCTGGCCACTTCGGTCGACGGTGCCCACATCCTCGGGATTGCGGCGTTGCCGGCACCGACTGCCTCGCGACCGCGTCGGCCGCGCGAGCGTGCCTACGCCAGCCAGGGGTAGCGCCCCGTGAGCGCGTGCACTTGGTGCCGAACCAGCGCATCGAAGCGCTCACAGAAGCCGACCACGTACTTGCGGTAACGCGTCACATCGGCCTTGTGGACGGTGAGGCCGGTGGTGCCGTGCGCAATCTTGTTGCGGGTCTCGACCAAGCTGTTGAGATTGGACCGCACGGTGTCGTTGCCCGCCTTGCGCCAGCTGACGCCTTGGCTCGGCTTGCTCATGCCAAGGAAGGCGAACAGGTTGTCGACGTTCTTCGGCGTAGGCTGGTTGAAGCGAGCGGTGAGCACGCTGGCGTCGAGTTTGCTGTCGAGAGCCTGCACTGCTTCCGAGAGTACCTCCTCCAGGTAGCCCTCGAAGTGGGCGCAGAGCATGACGATGGCGGCGCGGTTCAGTCCTTCGACGTTGAAGCGGCGCCCCCGCTCGGCGCCGCCCATCTCGGCGTGCGCCGCCATCAGTTGGTCGACGTCCTCGAGCCGGCTGCCTAGGTTCCCAAACGCGAGTGAGGGCACGGCATTCATCGTGTAGCAGGTACTGCCCGAGCGGTGCCACCCCGTACGGCTGGGTGGAAACGAGAGCGCTGGTGCCGGGTGGGGGCCCCATCACTCCGGAACGTCGTTCTGCCCTTCAGCCCGGCGGCTCCCCGCTAACGCTTCAAGCGGGGACGACTACCCGATAACGACGCCCGAGCGGTAGCCGGCGGCGCCGTCCCAGAACGGGACGAAGGTCTTGCCGGTCCCGTTGGCAGACGCACCGATGCGCACCGCCAGGCTGGCCGGCCCGAGGAGCAGCAGGTGCTTGTCGACGCCGTCGGCGTTCAGCTCTGCCAGCCGCTCGACCACCCACTGGGCCAGGCTGGCGATGTCCTCGGCAGGGAGTGCGTGGTCGGGGTACCCGTCCGTAGCAACGTGCAGGTGCAGCACCCCGGCCGCATCCTGTGCCTCGGCGTAGCGGCGAACCCCGTCGCCGAGATCCTTGCCGACCGATAGCGCGAGCACCCAGGGCCCGTCCCCGTCGAGTTCCCAGCGCTGCGGCGGCGGCCACGTCGAGGGGTCGACCGTGACGTCGTCGATGGTCAGGGCCCCGCGCGGCGAGGGCTGCACCACGCTGAGCCTGACCGGGCGGACCCGGTTCCACTCCCAGCCGACAAGTGCTGCGAGCGGGAGCCGCAGGTGCGGCTCGACGACGATGTGCGGCATTTCGGACTTGGCCTGGGCGGCTTCCCGGATGTCAGCCAGGGTCTCGACGAGCGTCGGGATGACCGTGGCGTCGATGGCCCGCCCCTCCTCGTCGAGCAGGCGCCGCCAGTCCAGCGAGAGGTCGTGGGTGCCGACGGGCTCGCGCCCGCCCGTGATGGCGACCTGGAGTGCGTCGCCGTCATGGGCGCGGATGAGCTCCTGTACGTATCTG
>JBOGXT010000688.1:0-2143 GCA_050694635.1 Thermoleophilaceae bacterium | reverse complement strand
CCTGGGGATCGCGCGCAAGGAGGAGTCCGGCCTGATCGAGGTGCCCGCCGGCACCAACGGCCGGGGGCTGCGCGAGGTCGGCTGCCTGCCGACGCTCGGGCCGGGTCTCCAGGACGCCGCCGACACGGGATTGGCGGCGGCCGAAATCGCCGCCTCGGACGAGCTCGGCGCGCTGCTGCTCGTGGAGGACCTGCTGCCCGCTGACCGGCTCGCCGCCGCGAGCGCCGTCGTCGCCTTCGCGCGCTTTCGCAGCGAGGCGCTCGACGAGCACGCCGACGTGGTCTTCCCCGCCGAGATCTATCCCGAGAAGGAAGGCACGGTCACGCACCCGGACGGGCGCCTCCAGCGCGTGCGCCAGGCGCTCGGCCACGCGAACGAGGTGCGCCCGGCGTGGCAGGTGCTCGCCGGCCTGTGCGAGCGGCTGGGCGCGGGGATCGGCGCCACGGGCGCGCCGATGGTCACCGCGCGGCTGGCCGAGGCCGTGCCGTTCTACGCGGGGGTCACGCTCGACGAGATCGGTGGGCTTGGGGTGCGTTGGCAGGAGCGAGAGGCCGCGTCCGCGCTTCCCGTCGAGGAGCTCTCGACCGAGCCGCTCGCCGAGCCGCCGGCCGCGCCGGGCGGCCTGCGGCTGGCCGCCGTGCCGACGCTCTTGACCGGGCCGGAGATCGACCACTCGCCCTCGCTGCGCTTCCTCTCCACACGCGCGCGTGCGGAGGTCTCGGTCGAGGACGCGCGCCGCGCGGGGGTCGGGAACGGTGACGAGGTGACTCTCTCGGTGGATGGACTCGAGGCCACCGCCGTCGCCGCCGTCCGCAGCGCCGTGCCGGCTGGGAGCGTCTTCGTCAGCGGTGGCGGCCTCCCGGACGGGCCCGTCGCGCTCGCGCCGGCGCGCGAGCGGGTAAGCGTCTGATGGACCCCACCCTCGAGGGCACGCTCGTCCTGATCGCCAAGGCGATCGTGATCTTCGTCGTCTTCCTGCAGATCGTTCCCCTGCTCCTGCTCGGCGAGCGCAAGATCCTCGGCCGCTTCCAGTCGCGCATCGGCCCCAACCGGGTCGGGCCCTACGGCCTCATGCAGCCGATCGCGGACGTGCTCAAGCTGCTCTCCAAGGAGGCCTTCACGCCGGCCACCGCCGTGCCGTGGATGATGGCCATCGCGCCGGTGATCTCGGTGGCGACGGCCGTCGCCACCATGGCGATCATCCCGTTCGGGCCCTACGACGCCTGGGGCGGCGGCTTCGGCCTCTACGGCATCGACGTCTCGATCGGGCTGCTCTACTTCTTCGCCTTCGGCTCGCTGGCCTTCTACGGGCTCATGCTGGGCGGCTGGGCGTCGGGCTCGAAGTACTCGTTCCTCGGCGCGATGCGGGCGGCGGCGCAGCTGATCTCCTACGAGGTCGCGCTCGGCCTCTCGCTGCTCGGCGTGGCGATGACGGCGGGCTCGCTCTCGCTCGTCGACATCGTCGAGTCGCAGGACGGCATGTGGTATGTCGTGCCGCAGTTCGTCGGCTTCTGCATCTTCCTGGTGGCCGGCTTCGCCGAGACGGCGCGCGCCCCCTTCGACCTGCCGGAGGGCGACGCCGAGATCGTGGGCGGCTACAACACCGAGTTCGGCGGGATGCGCTTCGGCTCGTTCTTCATGGCCGAGTACATGGAGATCCTGATCATCTCCTCCATCGCCGCCGCCTGCTTCCTCGGCGGCTGGCACGGGCCCGGACCGGAGGCGCTCGCGCCGCTGTGGATGCTGATCAAGATCATCCTCGGCGCGATCTTCTTCATCTGGGTGCGCGCGTCGTTCCCGCGGCTGCGCTACGACCAGCTGATGTCATTCGGCTGGAAGGTGCTGCTGCCGCTGGCGACCGTCAACGTGCTCGTGACCGCGATCGTGCTGGTGGCGACCTGATGGCGACCGACTGGCGCAGCGCGGCGCGGCCGATCGAGCGCGGACCCGAGCCCGGCGGCCTCGGCGCCGTCTACCGCGTGTTCGGCGAGACGCTGCGCGGGCTTCGCACCACGTTGGGCCGGGTGGTCGAGGGTCACGACGTGATCCAGTACCCCGAGGAGAAGACGCCCGTCTACCCGCGCTTCCGCGGGCGGCACAAGCTGCACCGCTTCGAGGACACCGGGCTCGAGAAGTGCGTGGG
>JBOGXT010000687.1:0-1806 GCA_050694635.1 Thermoleophilaceae bacterium | reverse complement strand
GAGCGAGACCTGCAGTAGCGGAGCGAGGCGGCGAGTCACAGGCAGCCGAAGGCGGCCTGGGACGAGCGCGAAGAATGGAGAGCACGTGAGCAAGGGGCAGCGCAAACAGAAGACCGTCGGCAAGCTGGCCTGGCGGTCGAAGAAAGCGAACCACGGGCGCAAGCCCGGCATGGGCCGCGGCAAGCGGAACTAGCAGCCGGGCTGGGACCCGCGTGCGCCGGATGACATGGAACGCGCCGCCCCACGGGCGGCGCGTTCCTCATGAGAGGCGGGAGCGCGCTACCGGCTGCGCCGGGTGCTCTTCCGGGTGCTCTTCCGCCGCGTCGTCTTGCGGCCCGCGCTCTTCCGCGTCGTCTTCCGCCGCGCCGTCTTTCGCGCGGTGCTCTTGCGCGTCGTCTTGCGCCCGCGCGCCGTCGTCTTCTTCCGCGTCGTCTTGCGTCCAGCGCTCTTGCGCGTCGTCTTGCGTCCGCGGGCGGTCTTCTTGCGGCCACCCGTGGTCTTCCGCCCGCCGCCGCCGGTTCGCCTCGTCGGCGTGGATGGCGTGGGCGCCGCCGGCGTCGGCGGCGGCCAGCTGGAGAGCGGCTCCTGCTCCTGGCCCCAGTCGTTGTCCCTCTCGTCCTGCATGATTCCTCCACTTTCTCGCGCTCGCCTGCGGCTCGCTGCGACTCGCCGCCTCGCTCCGCGACCTGCGGTCTCGCTCTCGCCGCGAAGCCGCTCGTCGCTCGGCTCGACTTCGCGTATGGCATAGCGCGTCCGCGTGCGTGCCGCAAGCGACGGGCCGCCAACGCATCCGTCGCGCGCGGTGATCAGTCCGGCAGAAGGCGGACGAACACCTCGTTCGCCAGGATCCGGCCGCGCGGAGTGAGGCGGACGCGCCGTCCAGACCAGCTCAGCAGCGCTCGGCCGTCAAGCGAGCGCAGCGTCGCTCCGACGCTGGCAGCTGCGCCCGCGCCGAACCGCCCGGCGTAGCGGCCAAGGTCCAGCCCGCGGTCGAGACGGAGCGCGAGCATCGCGCTGTCGCTCGCCTTGTCGGCCGCCGGGTCGGAGGCCCGCCCGAGCCCGGCCTCGACGCGCTCGCAGTAGGCACGGATCCCACCGGGGTTGCGCGACCGCGCGCCGGCGAGGTGCGTGTGCGCCCCGGCGCCGGCCCCCAGCCACTCCCCGTTGCGCCAGTACGTGAGGTTGTGCAGGGAGGCGCGGCCGGGCCGCGCCCAGTTCGCGATCTCGTAGTGGCGGTAGCCGGCCCTGGCCAGCCTGCGCTGCGCCAGCGCGTACAGGCGGGCGATCCCGGCGTCGTCCGGCTGGCCGGCCGCGGCGCGCCGCCGCCAGCGCTCGAGGACGGCCCAGCCGCCGCCGGGCCAGTTGGCGACGGCCTCCTCCGGCTCGAGCGCGAGGTCGAGCGGATAGCAGGAGAGATGGTCGGGCGCCAGCGCGAGGGCGGCATCGAGATCGGCCCGCCACTCATCCGCGGACTGCCCCGGCCAGCCGAAGATGAGGTCCAGGTTCACCGCGCATCCCGCCGAGCGGGCGAGCGCGACCGCGGGGGCGACGTCCTCCGGCCGGTGCGCCCGTCCGAGCGCCCGCAGGCCGCGGTCCGAGAAGGACTGCGCGCCGATGGAGACGCGCGTGATGCCCAGCCCGCGCCACGCCGCGAGGCGCCGCTCGTCGAGCGTCGCCGGGTTCGCCTCGAGCGTGGCCTCGCGCGGGCGGAGCTCGAACGCGTCGCGCACGGCCGCCTCCATCTCCGCGACCTCGCCGGGCTCGAGCAGGCTCGGCGTCCCGCCGCCGACGTACAGGGTGCGTAGG
>JBOGXT010000686.1:0-14920 GCA_050694635.1 Thermoleophilaceae bacterium | reverse complement strand
GGCGCGATCCCGCGCGCGGGCTCCGAGGGCCCGGGCGCCGGGCTGGGCCTCGGCGGGATGGCCGAGCGGGCGCGGCTCGTTGGCGGCGAGCTGGACGTACGCTCCGCCCCGGGGGGCGGGACCAGCGTGACGCTTCGGGTGGGCACGTGATCAGCGTCCTGATCGCCGACGACCACGGCATCGTGCGCTCCGGCCTGCGCATGCTGATCGACCGCCAGACCGACATGCAGGTGGTGGCCGAGGCCGACGACGGCGTGGCGGCGCTCGAGTCGACCCAGGCCCACCGGCCGCACGTGGCGGTGCTGGACGTGTCGATGCCGCGCATGACCGGCCTGCAGGCCGCCCGCGAGATCCGCGCGCACGTACCGGACACGCGGGTGCTGCTGCTCTCGATGCACGACGACGAGCGGTACTTCCTGGAGGGCCTCGAGGCGGGCGCCGCCGGCTACGTGCTGAAGCGGGCCGCCGACACGGACCTGATCGGCGCGGTGCGGACAGTGGCCGCCGGGCGCACCTTCCTCTCCGACGACGCCCAGCGCACGCTGATGGACGAGTGGCTCGAGAAGGGCAGCCCGGAGCCCGACGACCCTCTGACCCCGCGCGAGCTCGAGGTGGTCAAGCTGATCGCGGAGGCGTTCACGAACCGCCAGATCGCGGAGACGCTGAAGCTGTCGGAGAAGACGGTGGAGTCGCATCGCGCGAATGTGCTGTCGAAGCTGGCGATGCGGGATCGGGTGGAGCTGGTGCGCTACGCGATCCGCCGCGGATTGGTCGAGCCTTAAGGCTCCTTAACGGCGGCACCGAAGGGGGGGTCCCGCACGTTGCGGCGAAATAGTCGCCGCAACGTGCCTGACCCCTAGGCTGAGGGCCGGGTGAACGCGCGAATCCTGATCGCCCTCTTCCTGGTTGCCGTCTTTTCGCTCGGCGCCATATGGCTGGCGGCGCCCGGCGACAGCCAAGACGACGACGGCGTCGCCACAGCGGGAACCCGCTTCGAGGGCGCGGTCATGCCCGACGGCCTGCGCGCCCCCGACTTCACGCTCCAAGATCAGGACGGCGACCCCATCTCCATGCGCGACTTCCGCGGACAACCCGTGATCGTCACGTTCCTCTACACGACCTGCGAGGACACCTGCCCGGTGCAGGCCCAGACCGTCCGCGGCGCGCTCGATCAGCTCGGCGAGGACGTGCCGGCCATCGCGATCGCCGTGGACCCCCCGCGCGACACCCCCGAGCGCGCGCGCGCCTTCCTCTCGGAGCAGCGCGCGCTCGGCCGGCTCGACTTCGTACTCGGCACCCGCGCCGAGCTGCGCCGACTATGGGACGGCTTCTTCATCCGGGCCCAGTCGGTCACCCAGGAGCACCAGGCGCGCTTCACGCTCGTGGACGAGCGCGGCTTCCAGCGGGTCGGGTACCCGGGCTTCGAGGCGACCCCCGAGCGGATCGCCCACGACATCCGCCTGCTCCAGGCGGAGTAGCCCGATCCGCGCGCACTCGGCCGAGCCGAGTGCTTGCGGCCAGGCCTTCTTCTCCGACCCGCCCGGTAGGATTTAGTTTCAACCGATGATGTTCTCGACCAAAGCCGAGTACGGCGTTCGCGTGATGGCGCACCTGGCAAAGCGCAACGGCGAGCAGCCCATCAGCCTGGGCTCTATCGCCGACGCCGAGGGCCTGCCGCTCGCCTACCTGGAGCACCTGGTGCAGCGGCTGCGCAAGGCCGAGCTGGTCGAGTCGCGTCGTGGCTCCTACGGCGGCTACTCGCTGGCGCGCCCGGCCGCGGACATCACGATGGCCGAGGTGGTGGCCGCGCTCGAGGGCCAGATCGCCCCGATCGAGTGCATCACCGCCGACGCCGACGGCGTGCTCACGTGCTCGCGCGAGGGCGCGGAGCCCTGCCCGACCAAGCTGCTGTGGACCCGGGTACAGGGGTCCATCGTCCGAACCCTGAACGACATGACGCTGGACGACCTCGTCCAGCCCTTACGAAAGACGGAGAAGGTAACCCAAACGGTATGACGCTCGAGATCCAGAACCTGCACGTCCGCACCGAGGACCGGGAGATCCTCCACGGCGTGGACCTCACGGTGAAGAAGGGCGAGACCCACGCCCTGATGGGGCCCAACGGCTCCGGCAAGTCCACGCTCGCCAACACGCTGATGGGCAACCCGGTCTACGAGGTGACCGAAGGCCGCATCCTGCTGAACGGCGAGGACCTCACCGAGGCCGATCCCGACGAGCGCGCCAAGGCCGGCCTGTTCATGGCCTTCCAGTACCCGGCGACCATCCCCGGCGTCTCGGTGGCTAACTTCCTGCGCATGGCGGTCAACGCCAAGCGCGAGGAGCCCATCAAGGTCAAGGAGTTCGGCGCCATGCTCAAGAAGCACATGGAGCTGCTCCGGATCGACCGCGCCTTCACCAGCCGCTACCTGAACGAGGGCTTCTCGGGCGGCGAGAAGAAGCGCGCCGAGATCCTCCAGCTGGCGATGCTCCAACCCGACTACGCGGTGCTCGACGAGACCGACTCGGGCCTCGACATCGACGCCCTGCGGATCGTGGCCGACGGCGTCAACGCGATGCGCGGCGACGAGCGCGGCTTCCTCATCATCACGCACTACACCCGCATTCTCGGCTACGTACGGCCCGACTTCGTGCACATCATGATCGACGGGCGGATCGTGCAGGAGGGCGGCTCGGAGCTCGCCGACGAGCTCGAGGAGAAGGGCTACGAGTGGGTCCGCGAGGAGGTGGCCGCGAGTGCCGGCTGAGTTCGTCGAGGAGCGCCGGCGCGCCGCCCTCGAGGTGTTCGAGGCCGAGCCGGTGCCGACCTGGCGCCGCTCGGGCTTCTGGACCACGTCGCTGCGCGGCCTCGACCTCGACGCGCTCGAGCCGAAGCGCTACGAGCCCGGCCTGCCCGAGCTGGACCTCGGCGACGAGAGGCACGCGGCGCTGATCGTCCAGCACGGCGCGAACGTCGTGCATGTGGACGTGTTCGACGACCGCGTGACCGTCATGCCGCTCGAGCAGGCGGTCGAGGAGCACGAGGACCTCGTGCGCGAGCACTTCGCGAAGCGCCTCCCCCACGACGAGAGCAAGTTCGCCGCCGGCACCGCCGCGTTCTGGACCGGCGGCGTCTTCATCCACGTTCCGAAGAACGAGCGGATCGAGAAGCCGATCCAGGTGGTCTGGCTGATCGACGAGCCCGGCACGGCGCAGTGGGCGCACACGCTGGCGATCGTCGGCGACCACGCCGAGTGCAAGATCCGCGAGTACTTCCTCGCACCCGACTTCGAGGGCCAGGCGCTCCACTCCGGTGCCTTCGAGCTCTACGCGCACCCGGGCGCCCAGGTCGACCTCGCCCACTACCAGGACTGGGGCCGCGGCGAGGTGTATGACCTCTCGACCCGGCGGGTCGAGATCCGGCGCGACGCGCGCGTGAAGTGGGTGCCGATCCACCTCGGGGGGCGGCTCACCAAGCAGACGCTCGACATCGTCACCGCCGAGCGCGGCTCGGACATGCGCCACACCGGCATGTACTTCACCGAGCGCGACGAGCATCTCGACCTCTTCACAAGCGACAAGCACGAGGAGGGCAACACCACTGGCGACACGGTCTGGAAGGGCGTGCTGACCGGCGACTCTCGCGCCTCCTACGAGGGGCTGATCCACATCGTCCCGGGGGCGCCGGAGGTGGACACCTACCTCCAGACCCACCAGATGCTGCTCTCGCCGAAGGCCAAGGGCGACGCGATCCCGTCGCTGATCGTCGAGGTCGACAACGTGAAGGCTTCGCACGGCGGCACCGTCGGCGAGCTCGACCCCGAGCAGATCTTCTACATGATGACCCGCGGCGTGCCGCGCGCCGAGGCGGTGCGGGTGCTGGTCGAGGGGTACTTCGAGGAGGTCGTGCAGCGGCTCGAGGACCCGGGGCTCGAGGAGCTCGTGCGGCGGCGGATCGCCGAGAAGCTGAAGGGCGCCGAGGACCAGGTGCGCGAGTTCATCGGGGAGCGGGCGGAGGCGGCCTAGTGGGCGCCGTGACCTACACCCCCCTGGTGGCTGCGCGCGCGGACTTCCCCGTGCTCGAGCGCGAGATCAACGGGCATCCGCTCGTCTACCTCGACTCCGCAGCCTCCTCGCAGAAGCCGCGCCAGGTGATCGAGGCGATGGAGCGCTTCTACTCGCACTCGTACGGCACGGTCCATCGCGGCGTGTACGAGCTCGGGCGCGAGGCGACGGAGCTCTTCGAGGGGGCGCGCGAGCGGATCGCGACGTTCTTGAACTGGCCCGCCGACTGCTCGATCTACACGCGCAACGCCACCGAGGCGATCAACCTGGTCGCCTACTCGTGGGGGCGGGCGAACGTCGGCGCCGGGGACGAGGTGCTCATCACGGAGATGGAGCACCACTCCAACATCGTGCCGTGGCAGCTGCTGTGCGAGGAGACGGGCGCGCGGCTGAGGTACCTGCCGGTGTCGGAGGGCGGCGAGCTGCCGCTCGACGAGCTCGATTCGGTGCTGGCCGAGGGCAAGGTGAAGCTGGTCGCGTTCGCGCACGTGTCCAACGTGCTCGGCACGGTCAACCCGGTCGAGGAGATCGTGCGACGCGCGCGGGCGGCCGGGGCGGTGAGCGTGATCGACGGCGCCCAGGCGGTGCCGCAGATGCCGGTCGACCTGGGCGCGATCGACGCCGACTTCTACGCCTGGACCGGGCACAAGGCGCTCGGGCCGGCCGCGGGGATGCTCCACGGGCGACGGGAGCTCCTCCGCGAGATGCGGCCCTTCCTGGCGGGCGGGCACATGATTTCGCGGGTGGAGCGCGAGCACTCGACGTGGAACGAGCTGCCGTGGAAGTTCGAGGCGGGCACGTCGGCGATCGCCGAGGCGATCGGGCTCGGCGCGGCGATCGACTACCTCGCCGGGATCGGGATGGAAAACGTGCGCACCCACGAGCGCGAGCTGACCGCCTACGCGCTGGACCGGCTGCCTGAGGTTGAGGGTCTGGCGGTCTACGGGCCGGCCAGCGCCGAGAGGCGCGGCGGCGTCCTGTCGTTCTCGATCGAGGGCATGCACCCGCACGACATCGCCGAGCTGTGCGACCGCGAGGCGGTCTGCGTGCGGGCCGGCCACCACTGCGCGCAGCCGCTGATGCGCTCACTGGGCGTGGGCGCGACCGCGCGGGCGTCGTTCCACGTCTACAACAGGCGCGAGGACGTCGACCGCCTGATCGACGCGCTCGGCAAGGCGCGCGAGGTCTTCGGGCTCTGATGGACGCCCTCTATCGCGACTACATCCTGGAGCACTACAAGAACCCGCGGAACTTCGGGACGCTCGAGCCGCACGACCTCGAGTGGCACGACCACAACCCGCTCTGCGGCGACGAGATCGGGGTGCACATCGTGGTCGAGGACGGGCGGGTGAAGGACCTTCGCTTCCACGGGCAGGGCTGCGCGATCTCGCAGGCGGCGGCGTCGATCTCGTCGGAGGAGCTGATCGGCATGCCGGTCTCCGAGGTCCCGGAGCTGGACGCCGAGTGGGCGATCGACCAGCTCGGCATCGAGATCTCCCCCACCCGCCGCAAGTGCGCGCTGCTCGGGCTGAAGGTCATGCGCGGCGCCACGACGGGCGACGCCTCCTGGCCGGAGTAGGAGCCCGCCGGCCGGATGCGCCCGCCGAGCCGCGCCCGCCTCGTCCGGATTCCGCTCGACGGCCGCCTTCCCGCGGCGGATGCTTCCCTTCTCGTCCGCGGGGACGAGCGACCCTTCGCGCTGGTGGGCGACTGGGCCGGAGGCGGAGCGCTCGCCGGATCGGAGCCGGTCGTGGTCGCTCCGCCCGATGTCGATCCCTTCGCGCTCCTCGACCTGCAGCCGGAGGTGGAGGCGCCCGGCGGCGGCCTACCCGAGGGGGTCGGCGGCGGCTGGTTCGGCTTCCTCGGCTACTCGCTGGGCGCCACCCTCGAACAGGTCCCGCCAGCGCCGCCGCGCCCGGTGCCGCTCCCCCGCTTCGCGCTCGCCTTCTACGACCACGTGCTGCGGCTCGACGCCTCCGGGCGGTGGTGGTTCGAGGCGCTCTGGTCCGACGAGCGCGACTCCGTTCTGCGCGAGCGCCTCGAGCGTCTCACCGCACGGGTCGGCGCCGGTGTGCAAGAGCGGCCGGTCCGCGTCGGGGCGCTCGGTCTCGCTCCGCCGGGCGCCGCCGGGCACGTCGCCGCCGTGGCCGAGTGCCGCGAGCGCATCGCCGCCGGCGAGATCTTCCAGGCGAACCTCTGCCTGCGGCTCGAGGGGCGGTGGTCCGGGGAGCCGGTCGACGTCTTCTCGCGCGCCGCGCGCGCTTTGGCGCCGCGCTACGGAGCCCTCGTCGAGGGTCCGTGGGGCGCGGTCTGCAGCGTGTCCCCGGAGCTGTTCCTTCGCCGCCGGGGGCGCCATGTGATCACCGAGCCGATCAAGGGGACCGCCCCTCGCGACGGCGGCGATGCGGAAGCCGCCCGGAATGTCCTCGCCGCCTCCGCCAAGGACCGTGCGGAGAACGTGATGATCGTGGACCTGATGCGAAACGACCTGGGCCGGGTGTGCGAGTACGGCTCGGTGTCGGTGGCCGAGCTGGCGGAGCCGCGGCCGGCCCCCGGGGTCTGGCACCTCGTCTCGATGGTGGCCGGCACGCTGCGTCCCGACGTGGGCGACGCCGACCTGCTGCGAGCGAGCTTCCCGCCCGGGTCGGTGACGGGGGCGCCGAAGATCCAGACGATGCGGGTGATCGCCGAGCTGGAGGCGACCGCCCGGGAGGCCTACACCGGAGCGATCGGATACGCGAGCCCGCTGGCCGGGCTGGAGCTGAACGTGGCGATAAGGACGCTGGAGACCCGCGGCGACCGGATCTGGCTGGGAGCCGGCGGCGGAATAGTGGCGGACTCGAATCCCGAGGCCGAGCTGCAGGAATGCCTGGTGAAGGCGCGCCCGGTGGTGGAGGCAGCGGGAGGCCGGGTGGCGGATTCGGCAGGCGGCCGGCAACAGGAAGCAGCGGGCGGCCGGCCGGCGGCGGGCACTCGCGGGCCCGTCTTCGCCCTCGCTGGGGGCGCTTCCCGGCCCGATCCGGAGCGCGGCGTCCTCTCAACCATGCTCGTCCGCGATGGGATACCCGCCGACCTCGGCGCACATCTCGCGCGCTTGGGGGAC
Source organism: Thermoleophilaceae bacterium (assembly GCA_050694635.1). Classification (GTDB taxonomy): domain Bacteria; phylum Actinomycetota; class Thermoleophilia; order Solirubrobacterales; family Thermoleophilaceae; genus JACVRW01. The sequence continues at coordinate 7,755 of JBOGXT010000686.1, read as the reverse complement.
AGCCTGGCCGAGCTCTTCGGGCAGGCCCTTCCCGGCGACCTCGAGCGGATCGTTCGGGACGCCGCCGCGCCGCATCGGCTTGCGCGCCTTCGAGTGGTCGCCGCGCCGAATGCGCGCGGTGAGGTCCAGGTGGAGGCGCGGGCGCTCGACTCGCTGCCCGAGCCCACTCCGCTTCGGCTCGCCCCGGCGGTCCTTCCCGGCGGCCTCGGCGCCCACAAGTGGCGCGACCGGCGACTGCTCGACGAGCTCGAGCTGCGCCTGGGGGCCGTGGCGCTGCTCGTCGACCTCGACGGCGAGGTCCTGGAGGCCGCTCACGCCAACGTCTGGATCGTCGAGGGGAAACGTCTGCTCACCCCGCCCCTCGACGGCCGCCTGCTCCCGGGGACGACGCGGGCAAGGCTGCTCGCCGATCCGCCCGCCGGCCTGGAGGCCGGCGAGGAGCCGATCACGCTCGAGCGTGCCACGGCCGCCGACGAGCTCCTGCTCACCTCATCCGTACGGGGATTGCATCCAGCCGCGTTGCCGGGTCGGCGCGCTACTCCGTCGCCTTCTGCCCAGCTCGTTCCTGCGTCCTGACGGCCACGGCGGGCGCGGTGCGCGCTCTAGGGGATCGTGGATAAATAAGTAGGGAGGAGGGGCGCTGGTTATGTAGAACTGGCGGGTGTGATCGACGAGGATGCGATCAGGTCGCGGTTTCAGATGCTGGCGGGCGAGTTCGACGAGCGTCGGCGGCGGCTGTGGGCGGCGGCCGAGGCGCGCTCTGCGGGGCGTGGCGGGGTGGCGGCGGTGGCGCGGGCGACGGGGCTGGCGGTCGACACGATCCGGCGGGGGGTCGCCGAGCTCGAGGCCGGTGAGACGCTGGAGCCGGGCCGGGTGCGTCGCTCGGGCGGGGGCCGCAAGGCGTTGGTCGAGAAGGATCCGACGCTGCTGGCCGATCTGGAGCGGCTGCTCGATGAGGACGCCCGCGGCGATCCCGAGCGCCCGTTGCGCTGGACGGCCAAGAGCGTGCGCCAGCTCGCCCGCGGTCTTGGCGAGCTGGGCCATCGGGTCCACTACTCCTCGGTCCCGAAGCTGTTGCGGGCGCTGGGCTACAGCCTGCAGTCCAACCGCAAGGCGCGGGAGGGCTCCCAGCACCCCGATCGCGACGCCCAGTTCGAGCACATCAATCAGACGGTCAAGGCGGCGCTCGCTGCCGGCGAGCCGGTGATCAGTGTCGACACCAAGAAGAAGGAGCTGGTCGGCGATTTCAAGAACGGCGGCAGCGAGTGGCGGCCCCAGGGCTCACCCGAGCTGGTGCGCACCCACGACTTCAAGGACAAAGAGCTGGGCAAGGCGATCCCCTACGGCGTCTACGACCTGGCCAACAACGAGGGCTGGGTGTCGGTCGGGGTCGACCACGACACCGCGCAGTTCGCGGTCGCCTCGATCGAGAGCTGGTGGCAGCACCTCGGCCGGGAGCGCTTCCCGGCGGCCCAGACGCTGACGATCACCGCCGACTGCGGCGGCTCAAACGGCAACCGCACGCGCTTGTGGAAGACCGAGCTCGGGCGCCTGGCCGACGACACCGGCCTCACCATCCGCGTCTGCCACTTCCCGCCCGGCACCAGCAAGTGGAACAAGTTGGCATGGGCGGTCGCCCACCAGGGAGCGATGAAATGCTTGCGGCGGTCCGCCGGGCGCGGTCGCCGTCTCGATAGTGGAGCGCAGCTCAACCCGCAACAAGTCTGGCGCAGGGCCGCGGGACCTCGGATTGTCGCCGCGAGCACGAACCCCAGATTCGGTTCTCACCAAGGTCCCTCCCCGGCGGGTCGGTCATCGACACCGTCGGGAAGGAGACAGCAGTGCAGCAGATCTATGATCGCGTCGCCGGCCTGGACGTGCATCGCGACAGCGTCGTCGCGTGCTTTCGCCAGCTTGGCCCCAGGGGCGGCGTAGTTCGCGAGAAGGAGCGGTTCACCACCACGACCGCCGGCCTTCAGGTTCTCGAGGCTTGGCTGGCAGACCGGGAAGTCCAGCTCGTCGCGATGGAGGCCACCGGCGTGTATTGGAAGCCGGTGCTCTACGCGCTGGAGCGCCGGTTCACGGTGTGGCTGTGCAACGCGCGCAACGTCAAGAAAGTCCCCGGCCGCAAGTCCGATCTCTCCGATGCCGAGTGGCTGGCGACGTGGCGGCCCACGGGATGGTCCGCCCGAGTTTCGTGCCGCCGCTGCCGATCCGAGAGCTTCGTGAGCTGACGCGCTATCGCAAGACGCAGATCGACGCCAGGGTCGCCGAGATCCAACGGCTCGAGAAGGTTCTCCAGGACGCCGGGGTCAAGCTGACCTCGGTCGCGTCGAAGGTTCTGACCCAGTCTGGACGGTCGATGATCGAAGCTCTGATCGCCGGCGAGCACGATCCAGCGAAACTCGCCGCGCTTGCCAAGGGCAAGATGCGACCGAAGATCCCGGCGCTCACAGAAGCGCTGGCCGGGCACTTCGGCGCCCACCACGCCGTGGCCTGCCGCCGGATCCTCGCTCACCTCGACTTCCTTGACGAGACGATCGCGGCGCTGACCGAACAGATCGACGCTCGCACGGCCACGTTCGATGCGGTCTACAAGTCGCTGCTCCCGGTCCCGGGCTTCGATCGCCTCACGATCGACGTGATCATCGCCGAGACCGGCGCCGACATGGCCCGCTTCCCCACCGCGGGCGATCTCGCGTCCTGGACCGGCGTCTGCCCGGGCGGCCACGAATCGGCCGGCAAGCGCCGCCGCGTCAGCACCACACCTGGCAACCAATGGCTCCGCCGCGCGCTGATTGAGGCCGCCCGAGCAGCGGTCCGAACCAAGGGCAGCTACTTCGGCGCCCAATACCGGCAGATCGCCCGCCGCCGCGGCCCGAACAAGGCCGCCGTCGCCGTCGCGCATTCGCTGATCGAACTCGTCTGGCACCTGCTGAGCACCGGCGAGGTCTTCAAGGATCTCGGCGACGACTACTTCACCAACCGCCAAGACCCCGAACGACGAGCACGTCGTCTCGTCGCCCAACTCGAAGAGCTCGGCTACGCGGTCACGCTCGAAGCGCCCCCAGCCATCGCCGCATAACCGCGCGCCGACCCGCGCCGGTCATGAAGCTCGGCCTGAGCTCCGAGTTGCTCTTCGACGCGCAAAATCCGGTTCCTCAACAGGGCATTTCACCCCAGATCGAGCACCGCCTCTTCTCGTTCATCAGCATGAACTGGCGCGCCAAGCCGCTCGTCAGCCGCGAGGTCATCATCGACCTGATCGCCGCGACCACCACCCGCACCGGCCTCAAGGTCTACGCCCGCCTCGACGAGCGCACCTACCCCGACAAGATCAAGGTCCCAGACGACCAGCCCGCCGCCGTCCAGCTGGAAGGCCGCAGCTTCCACCCCGAGTGGAACTACTCGATCAAACCGCGGACTTGAAAATCGACGGTCCCCAAAGCGCGTGGCCCCCGCCGTCAGGCTCCCGGGTCCCAGACGCCCGAGGCGGCGGCGTCTCGTGCGTAGTCGCTGAAGTCGCGGGGCTCGCGGCCGAGCGCTCGGTGCACGTCGGCGGCGAGGTGAGCGTGCGGCCGTCGAGGACCTCGCCGAAGCAGCTCGATCACCTCGCGGGCCACGCCTGCCGCGGCCGGGGCCGCGGCGAACTCCTCGATCGAGACCGGCACGTAGCGGATCTCACGGCCGGTCGCCCGGGCGATCTCATCGACTGCGGCGGCGAACGTGAGGAGGCGGGGACCGGTCAGCTCGTAGAGCTCACCGATGTGCCGATCGGCCGTGAGCGCCGCGACCGGGACGTCGGCGATGTCGTCGTCGACGAACGGCTCGGGCAAGTCGCCAGCCGGCAGAGCCACCTCGCCGCTCAGGATGGCGTCCCGCCAGTACTCCTCGCTGAAGTTCTGCGCGAACCACGTCGAGCGCACGATCGTGAGCTCGGCGCCGGACGCGCGGACGGCATCCCCAGCCTCTACGGCCTCCGGCTCGCCGCGCCCGGCCAGCAGAACCAGCCTGCGAACGCTGTTCCGGACGGCCAGCGCGGTGAACGAGGCGACCCTCTCGGCCGCGCGGGGACCGCGAGGTCGGGGGATGTTTCTGGGCCGAGTGGCTCGACCTGATGGGCGGCGGGCCTTCCGGTCAGACCGGCACGCTCTTCGGCTCGGGTGGCTCTGGTGGCACCGGCACCGCCGAGCTGGGCTGGCCTGTTGATACGGTGCCCGGTGCGCCGGATAGCTGCCGCCGAGGAGGACGCCGAGCTGACACCGCTGGAGACGTGACTGTCCGTCTCTGCCTCAGCGGACCGGACGGCGAGCGTTGCAACGCGCGCGTGGTGGACGGGAGCTATTGCCCATGATCATCTGCCAGCACATCGCTCGCCCACCAGACGGGAACGGGGCACACTCGCGCTGGCGCAAGATCAAACGGCACGCGCTGCGTCACGCGCGCGGGATCTGCCAGCGCTGCGGGCACCCGAGCCGCGACCTGCTGGTGCACCACCTAGTGCCAGTGAGCGAGGGCGGCGGCAATAGCTGGGGCAACGCGGTGGTCGTCGGCCCGGACTGCCACCGAGAACTACATAAGCACTGAGCGTCAGCCCTCGGTCACACCACCTCCTCCCTTGTCATCGCATTCGAGATCACGGCGGCTTTCCCGGTCTTCCCCGACCTCGTCGTAGATGTCGAAGGCAATCTGTTCGACCTCTTCTCGGATTGACTTCAGCTGGTCGCCAAGATCCACCAACTTCCGAGCACGACGCAGGAGTGCCTCCTCTTGCTTGCTCCGCATAGCAGCCTCTTCCTCCTTGCCTCCTAACGCATCTGGCGGTACGCACAGGTCTGGTCCTGCGCATCTCGACCCGGGGCGAGGACCCATAGCGGAGCTATACCGCATGGCTCCCGCAGCCCGCGCGCACACATGCGCGATATTGGCGTTCGTCGGATGCCGGTCAGACGGCGCCGTTCTCGGCCGCGACGAAGCGGTCCCAGCGCTCGCACTGGCTGCGGTCAAGGTGCGGCGGCACGGTCGGCGGCGTCCGCTCGGCAGCGAGCACGAGCGCGATCGGGGCCAAGTCGATCAGCGCCGCCCGCAGGGGGGCCGGCGCCGGGGTCGCGCTGCGCGCTTTGGCACTCCGTGAGCGCCGACCCAGGGTGACTCGATCTGCGGCCAGGCGAGCGCGCGGCCGTGGTCGTCGGTCAACTGGACCGCGAGGTCCGAGAGCGCCCGTTGGAGCCCTGGGCGCTGACGTCGCGGCCGCTTCTGAGCCTGGCGCGCCCGCTGGCTGCGATCGGTGACCCGACTTGGAACGAGGCCTACGACCGGCGGCGATCTTGCGGGCGGCTCGACTCGGAACGCTTCGACCATCTGGAGCTCCTTGCTCAGCATGGACGGGGTAATGACGATCCAGTCGGTGATTTGCGCCCGCTTGAACATTGCGGTAAGCGCGGGCGCGTTGATCGTCTCGCCCTCACGGATCGCGACAGTGCGGGCGGTCTCGTTGTCGTGACCCCCGGTGATGATGTTCTCCGGGTCGGGGACCATCGCCCCTTCATAGAGGAAAACGTTGACGTGCTCCTTCGCCGCCAAGAGAGCGCAGATATTGCCCTCCAGGGCGAAGTAAGGGCGGTCTCGGAACTTGATCGACTCGGCGACCTCTCGATCGGCGGCGTGGACCAAGTCTCGGACCTCGCGGCAGACGCCTTGCTGCCAGGCGGGGAGGGCGTCGATGTAGGCGTCGACGCGGGGATCACGGGTGTACGCCATCGCTACTGCTCCGGATCGCGGACATGTCCATGTGGATGAACGACCACTGGTGCCCGTCGAGGTCGAGGAACCCGCGCATGTACATGAAGCCCTGATCTTCGGCTCGCCGAGCGCTTGCGCGCCGGCGGCGAGGGCCTTGTCCGTCAGCTCGTCTACCTGTTCACGGCTCTCGGCCGAGAGGCCGACGATCACCTCAGTGACGGGGGACCGACGGCCTCCCCCGCTCGTAGGGGGTGGCGTCTCCGCCTCCGGAGGGTATCGCGAGCCCGGCCGCGGGAGTACCGTCGAGATGTGCCCGGCGTGACGTTTCCGGAGCGGTCGCCAAGCGAGCAGCTGCGCGTGTTGATCCCAATGTTTGCGGTGGGGGCCGCCATCCTCGCCGCGGTAGCGGATCCGTCATCCGGCGCCGATGTCGTTCTCTGCGGGCTCGCGGCCGCGCCGTTCCTCGTATGGATCTTCAGGCCTCGGATTCCGCTGCTGGTGCTGTCGCTCGCGGTGATGGTCCCGGCGGTGGTCGCGCAGCGTTATGGGCAGCTCGAGCCGCTCCTGTTCGAGGTCTCCCTGCTGGGCCTCGTCATCGGGCTGACGGCTTCGTCCCGCGCGGCGTCGGTGGCGCTAGTCCTGCTCGCCATGCTGGCGCCGGTCGCCGCGAGCGTGATCCAGGATCCGTCCGAGATCTCGGTTGGCATCTGGCTCCTGGCGATTGCGTTCTCGTGGTTCTTCGGCCGCGTGGCTCGACGCCAGGACCGGCTTCTCCGCCAGCTCGAGGCCACCCGGCGCGAGCTGGCGCAGCAGGCCCTGCTGGTCGAGCGGCGCCGGATCGCCCGCGACGTCCATGACTTCGTTGGCCACGGGCTCGCGGCCGTGATGCTCCAGCTCACGAGCGCGCGCCATGTGCTGCACCGCGATCCCGCGGCCGCGGAGGAAGCGATGGTCTCGGCCGAGGAGGTCGGGCGACGCAGCATGCGCGAGCTGCGCCGCACCGTCGCACTCCTGCGCAGTGATGAGGAAAGCGCCCCACCGCCGCTCCCGTCGCCGAGCGAGATTCCGGCGCTGGTGGCTGATGCCCGCGCGGGCGGGCTGGCCGTCGAGCTGCGGATGCGTGGAGACCATTCGGCGGTCGAGCCGGGCGTCGGGGTGGCGCTCTACCGCATCGCGCAGGAGGCGCTCGCGAACGCGGCCCGGCATGCGCCACGCGCGCGGACGCTTCTCGGGCTCGAGATAGCTGGCGGTCGCGCATGCCTGGTCGCCGAGACGACCGGACCGACGGCCTCGGTCCCCGCGGGGGACGCCGAGCGCCCCCGCTACGGGCTGATCGGGATGCGTGAGCGTGCGACGGCGCTCGGCGGCGAGCTGTCCGCCGGACCGACCGCGGAGGGCTGGCTTATGAGCTGCACGCTTCCGCTGGAAGCGGGGGACGCATCCCCGGAGGAAGCCGGGAGCTCGTGATGATCCGGGTCGCGCTCGTCGATGACCAGACGATCGTCCGGGCCGGCCTGGCCCGGATCCTCTCCCCCGCGGACGGCTTCGAGGTCGTGGCCGAGTGCGTCAACGGCCACGAGGCCGTCGAGCGCCTGCCCGTCCTGCGGCCGGACGCCATTCTGATGGACATCCGCATGCCGGGCCTGGACGGCATCGCCGCCACGGCTCGGTTGCGGGCTGAGGCGCCGCTGAGCCCGGTGCTCGTGCTCACGACCTTCGGCGAGGACGAGGTGCTCTGGGGTGCGATCGAGGCCGGAGCGGCGGGCTTTGTGCTGAAGGACAGCTCGGCGGAGGAGCTGATAGCGGCGGTGCGGGCGGTCGCAGGCGGAGGCGCCTGGTTCGACCCCGGTGTCGCGCCGCGCGTGCTCGATCGCTACCGCCGGGTGGTCGCGCCGGCGACTCGCGACGCCGCCCGGCTCGAGCTGCTCACGGACCGCGAGCACGACGTGCTCCGGCTGATGGCGCGCGGCGCCACCAACGTGGAGATCGCCGCGAGCCTGTACGTCGCGGAGG
>JBOGXT010000685.1:0-2797 GCA_050694635.1 Thermoleophilaceae bacterium | reverse complement strand
GAACCACCCCGCGCAGCAGGCCGACGAGCGTCAGCGCGAGCATCGCCGCGACGAAGGCGAGGAAGGGCTGGAACGCCCAGGCCACGTCGAGGAAGGCGAGCGGCCTGACGGCGCCGAGCGCGGCGTGGGCGCCGAGCGGGTAGCCGCTTGCGAAGTACGCCTCGAGTGTCGCCCGGTAGCCCGACGGCCGCAAGCCGGCCAGATCGGTGCCGTGCGTTGCGATGTGGTCCACCAGCACGAAGTGGACCGCCGTATCGCCCAGGATCGTGTAGCCCGCGAAGGTGGCCGAGCCACTCAGCACGATCGGTGCCGTAAACACCAGGAAGACCACCACGGCCGCAAGGGCCGCCCAGCGATCGAGCTGCTGGGTCCGCAGGCGCCGCCGCCCAAGCACAAAGCCGGCGATCGCACCCGCGACTGCCACCGGCGTCCCCAGCTCGGCGGTGATGTCGAGCGACATCGCCGCCCGGGTCGCGACGATGATCGCCGCCAGGCCCAGGGGCAGGACGAGGGCACCCGCCAGGCGGGCGCGGCTCAGCCACTCGACGAGCAGGCCCCAGCCGAGCGAGAGCAGCGCGAGCAGCGCCGGAAACAGGAGCCAGGCCTGGAGGACCTGCACGAGCGCTCCCGCGCTACCGGCGCCGCCGGAGGCCCAGGATGCTGATCAGGAACGAGGAGAAGAAGATCTGGAGGCCGACGATCAGAAGCGTGGCCGCCAGAACCGCCATCCGCTCCTCGGAGAGCTGACCGAAGCCGCGCTCGATCCAGGTGCCGAGGATGATCCCGGCCATGATCAGCCCGGCGAGGATGATCACTCCGCCGAGCAGGAGGCCGTGCTCGAGCTTGAAGCGGGCCCGCATGCGGTCGAACCAGGGGTCCTTCTCGCCCATGAAATAGGTCCCGTACGCGTGCGCGCAGAGGCCGAGGGCCACCACCTGCGTGCCAACGATCATGAGCAGCGCGCCGGCCACCATCGCGTGAAGGTCCCACTCGCGGCCGAGCACCTGGATCTGCAGCAGGACGGTGAGCGACACGAGTACGCCGATCACGCCCAGCACCGCGCCCGGCACGATGAACAGCCAGTTCGGGCTGTGGACGAGCAGGAAGCGCAGGTGGCGCCAGCCGTCGCGGAAGCTCGTGAGCTTCGAGTCGCCCTCGCGGGGGTGGTAGTGGATCGGGATCTCGGCAATCGCGAGTCGGGCCTTGCCGGCACGGATGACCATCTCGGAGGCGAACTCCATGCCCGTGGTGCGGAGGTCGAGCCGCGGCAGCACCTCGCGCCGTACGGCGCGCATGCCGCAGTGCGCGTCGCGCACGCCCGTGCGGAAGAAGAGGTTCAGGATCCCGGTGAGCAGCGGGTTGCCGACGTAGCGATGCAGCCAGGGCATGGCGCCGGGCTGGATCCCCTTCATGCGGTCGCCCATGACGAGGTCGGCGCCGCCGTCGAGCTCCTCGACAAAGCGCGGAATGTCGCCGAAGTCGTAAGTCAGGTCGGCGTCCGCCATCACGATGTACTCGCCCGTCGCGGCCGCGAAGCCGGCGAGGTAGGCGCTGCCGTAGCCGCGCCGCGGCTCGTACACGACCAGGGCGCCGGCGGCCTTGGCGATGTCCGCGCTGCCGTCCTCAGAGGCGTTGTCGGCGACTATCACCTCGCCCTGCCAGCCGTGGCCCTCGAGCGCTTCCCGTGCGCGCTTCACGCAGCGCTCGATCGAGGCCGCCTCGTTGAGACAGGGAATGACGACCGACACCTTGACGGCGTTGGGGCTCTCTCGGTCAGCGTCCGAGAGGCGGGTTGTCTGCTGCTCCGCGGTGCTCAGGGAAACGGCCCTCGGGAGAAGTGTCGGTCGAACCGTAGGAACGCGTGAGGACGGACGAAGTCGCGCGCCGGCGGCGATGGTAGCGGAAGGTCTGCAAGCCTCTGCCATCCGTCCCATGCGGATCTGCCTTGTCTACGACTGCCTTTTTCCCTACACGGTCGGCGGCGCCGAGCGCTGGTACCGCAACCTGGGCGAGCGCCTGGCCGCCGACGGGCACGAGGTCACCTACCTGACCCTGCGTCAGTGGGCCCGGGGCGAGCGCGGCGAGGTTCCGGGTGTGCGGGTCGTGGCCGTCGGTCCGCGGATGAGCCTCTACGCGCAGGGCGGCCGGCGTCGCATCTTGCCGCCGCTCGTGTTCGGGCTCGGCGTGCTGTGGCACCTGCTGTGGCGCGGCTCGCGCTACGACGTCGTGCACACCGCGTCGTTCCCGTACTTCTCGCTGCTCGCTGGGGCGGCGCTCCGGCCGCTGCGCCGCTTCCAGCTCGTGGTGGACTGGCACGAAGTCTGGAGCCGCTCCTACTGGATCGAGTACCTGGGCCCCTTCGCCGGGCGCATCGGAGACGCCGTGCAGGCGCTCTGCCTGCGCGTGCCGCAGCGCGCCTTCTGCTTCTCGCACCTACACGGCCGGCGCCTGCGAGAGCAGCGGGTGAACGGCGAGCTGAGCGTGCTCGAGGGCGAGTACGCGGGCTCCCTCGAGGCGCGTGAGCCTGCGCCGGCCGAGCCCGTCGTCGTGTTCGCCGGCCGGCACATCCCCGAGAAGAGGGTCCCGGCGCTGGTGCCGGCCCTGGCCCTGGCGCGCGAGCGGATCCCCGAGCTGCGTGGCGAGGTCTACGGCGACGGCCCCGAGCGCGCGCAGGTGCTGCGGCTGCGCTCAAAGCACGGCCTCGACGGCGCGCTAGAGGTGCCCGGCTTCGTGCCCGCCAAGCAAGTGGAGGACTCGCTGTCGCGCGCGCTCTGCATGGTGCTTCCCTCCCGCCGGG
>JBOGXT010000684.1:0-3850 GCA_050694635.1 Thermoleophilaceae bacterium | reverse complement strand
GCATGGTCATCCGGTCACGTTGCGCCAACCCGCGCCCGGCCCGGGCGCGTGAACAGCGCCGTCAGGCCGGCGGCCAGACCGGCCGCACCGACCACGAGCGCGACGATCGCGAGCCCGTTGCCGTCGTCGTCCTCCTCGCTCGCGGCGGGCGCCGCCGGCTGCTCCGCGGCCGGCGCGGGCGCCTCTTCCTCCTCGGCGGCGGTGAGCGCCACCTGCGGCGCGGGCTCCTCGGAGTCCGGCGGGCCGATCCAGCGCACCGCCTCGCCGTTGCTGTAGGTCTGGAGCGCCTTGAAGGTGAGCATCTCGCCGGGCTTCCCCTCCGGCACCGCGAGCGACAGCCCGAAGTCCTGGAACTCGCCCGGCCGGATGACCCCGGTCTCGCCGCGGCCGGTGAAGGTGATCCCGCCGACCTCCTCGGTCACCTTCTCGCCGAACTGCTCGGCCGGCTTGTCCAGCTTGCGCATCGTCAGCTCGGCGTCCCAGCCGGGCACCGGCTCGTGCGAGACGGACAGGAAGCCCGGCGGCAGCTGCACCTCCACCTTCGTCGTGTTGGCGTTGTCGCGTTCGTTGGGCACCCGCACGTCCAGGCGGGTGAAGCCGCCCGCGGGCGCCTCCGGCGGTTGCAGCGTCACGTGCGCGCCCGCCGCCGGGGCGAGCACGAGCGCCGCCGCCACGCTGGCGAGGGCGTAGCCGTAGATCCTCATGGTCAGGGCTCCTTCTCGATAGGTACGTGGACGGTGTCGCTGTAGAGGTCGAACTCGCCGCGGCGGGCATCGACACGGATCTCCCACTCGCCCGCGGGCGACAGGTTCGCCCGCCTGACGACGTAGGCGCCGGGCTCCATGCCGCGACGGGCCCGGTAGCGCAGCGGGCCGATGTCCTTCGACTCCAGGTGGGCCGAGACCGTGACCTCGTCGGGCCGGCCCTTGGTGAACTCGACGTGGATGTCGTTGCGGCCGAGCATCCCGGGCGTCACCTCCATGTGCGCCATGAGGGGACCCATCTCGAGCTCCATCTCGGACGCCTCGTGCATCTGCACCTCGGTGCGCGCCGGCGGTGCGTTTACGAGTGCGGCTGTCACGCCGACGACGGCCACCATCACGACGAGCTCGGCGCTCGCGAAGCGCATGAAGCGGCGGCGCTCCAGGCCAGAGGCGATCCGCGCGCGCAGGCGCGGCACGGCGTAGCGGTTGTTGTAGGCACCCAGGGCGATCAGCGGCAGGACGAGCCCCACCTTGACGAGGAGCAGGATGCCGTACTCGGTGTCCCACAGCCCCCGCCAGGCCCGCACCTGGAGGTAGCCGTTCACGGCGCCGGCGACGATCAGGGCGGCCACCGACACGACGGCCATGGTCGAGAAGCGGGGCACGCTCGTGGCCGCGAGCTCCCAGCGCCTCTCGCGCGTGAGCACCAGCCCCAGCACGACGAAGGCCAGCCCTCCGGTCCACACCCCGGCCGCCTGGACGTGAGCCGCGTCGGCCACGACCGAGATCGGACCGCTCACGCTCGCGTGACCCGACAGGCCGGGTGTCACCACAAGCGCGGCGGCCAGCAGGACGAGCACGACGGACGCGCCGCGCGAAGGCCGCCGAGCTTCGGCGCGGACAAGGAGCGCCACGACGCAGAGCGCCGCCGCGATCCCTACCCGGGCCAGCGCGAAGTGACCGAAGCGCGTGTCGGCCACGGACGAGATCACGTCCCATTGGAACCCGTGGCCGAGGCCGGTGCCGGCCGCCGCCGCGCCCTGCAGCCCCAACTCGACGAGCGACACCGCCGCGAGCGCGGCGGCGAGCGCCGCGACGACCGCCAGCAGCCGGCGTCGAACGCGCTGCTCCGCGCCGGGGAGCGCGAACACGAGCGCCGCCGTTCCGCCCACGCATGCCAGCAGGAGGGCGAAGTCGAGGAAGCGACCACCAAGGTAGAACGCCGAGGTCACGAAGGGCGTGTCCTCGAGCACCTGCGCCGCGACGCCGCTTGGCTGCGCGCCGGGCGCCTGCACGTGGAACACCCAGGCGCCGTTGATCGGGTCCGAGTCGGCGGAGATCACCCGCCACGCGACGGTGTAGGTGCCGCGCTCGAGCCGCCCGTCGAGCGACACCGCCACGGACACGGGGGCCGGACGCGTGATCTCGCCGGCGTCTACACGCTCGCCGTCGCCGTCGTACACGGCGATCGAGCCGACGGCCGTCTCGACGGGCTCGTCGAAATGCAGCACCACGCGCTTCGGCGAATGCTCGACGACCCGGTCTCGCGGCGGCTCGGTCTCGACCAGGGTCGAGTGGGCGAACGCGGCAGGGGCCAGCGCAAGCGTCACCACCAGGGCCAGTGGCGCGAGCCCGAGCGTCGCCACGCGGCGAGGCAGCAGGATCCATCCCTCCTTCAGCGTCACGGCGTGCGGCCGCGACGCGACCTCTAGGTGCCTACGGGCAACCCGCGGCGGGAGGGGCTCGCTGCCCGTGCCCGAGCGCGAGGACGGATGGGCTGACGAGCGTGGCCGACGCCGGAAGGCGCAGCAGCGAGTGCGGCGCGCAGCGGAGCTGCCGGTGCAGGGGGAGCTTCCGGACCAGTACGCGGCCGAGCCCGAAGCCCACGGCGTACAGGGCGCGCGTGAAGAGGAGGGCAGCGAGCGCGAACGGCAGCTGCAACGCGAGCCCGAGGAGGAACGTGGGCTCAACCACCAGGTCATACGGGATAGAGCCGGACCCGACGAGCCGTTCGAGGTGCTCCTGGACCGCGAAGGCGACCGGCGGCAGGAGCGCGAACAGCCGCAGCGGCGGCCGCGACGGTCGCCTGCCGCGCAGCCCCTCACCCACGCAGAGCACCAGACCGGCGACGACGAGCGTGAGCCCCCAGAGGGCGATCGCCGGGGTGTATCCGAGCCAGGCGTGGCCCTGCTCGGCATGCATTCCCATGTGCTGCTCCGCCCCCGGCGAGACGAGCCAGTAGGCGAGGCAGTGCGCGCCGAGCCAAGACGCCACCACCAGCGGGAGTGCGATCACCCACGCGGCCGTACGTCTGATCATGACCATCACATCATGCCACTCACGGCCCCGCTCGACCGGCCGAGGGCCGGCTCGCTAACGCAAGTCGGCGCACGCGATCTTCGGTCCTCCCGCCGTCGTTCCGCCCGGCGGGATCGAGTGGATCACGACCGACCGTGCCTCCGGCCGCGCCACCCAGTCGGCGCCAGGCCGTATCTCATCGGTGCCCTCCTCCTTCCTGGGCGGTGGGGCCGCCCGAGGGCGGCCCCACCTGTCATCGACTGCGAACGCCGTCTACGACGGCTGGACCTCAGTCGTCGTCATCGTCGCCCCCGTGCGTCATCACGTGATCCATCGTCTGCGGGTTCAGATGGTCCACGAGGCCACGCCGGCCGGGCTTCTGGATCTTCGTCCGGTACACGACCATCCCCTCCGCGATGGCGTTGTTCTCGACGCCGTCCGAGGCGTAGACGGGGATCCCGGGCCCTGTCTTGAACAGCGGCCCTGTGTACGGGTACGCGGACCAGGTACCCGAGTCCTGCTGCGGGTCGTAGTACGCGATCTCCTTCAGGCGCGTCGGCTTGGTGAAGTTGATCACGTCGACGCCGCCCGTGTACCAGGCGTTGACGAGCAGGTCCTCCTCGATGCCCATGACGGCCATCCCCATGTGCGCCGAGCAGTACTCGGTCGGCCCGGGGTCGGGCCGCAGGTCACCGACGTGGAACTCGCTCAGGAAGTTCCCCTCCATGTCGGAGAAGAACATCCGCCCCGTCTTGTGGGTGCCGCCCGCGGGGTTCCACGGTCGCGGCTGGTACGGCGTCATCGTCGGGCACCCGGCCCCGAAGGACTCGTCGACCCAGTTCACGACC
>JBOGXT010000683.1:0-3198 GCA_050694635.1 Thermoleophilaceae bacterium | reverse complement strand
GAGTGGACCCAGGCGCGGCTCGCCGAGCCGGCCCCCGGCGCGGCCACCGTCGTCTTCCACTCGATCGTCATGCAGTACCTGCGCGCGGCCGAGCGCGAGCGCTTCGAGCGGGCGCTCGAGGCGTCGGCCGGGACCGTCGCCCACCTGCGCATGGAGCCGGCGGGCGACCTGACCGAGGTGAGGCTGACGCTCTGGCCCGCGGGAGAGGAGCGCCTGCTCGCGCGCGCGGGCTACCACGGCGACCCGCTGGAGTGGTTGGCCTAGGACTACGCGACCGGCGCGAGGCCGATCACCTTGAGGCGGCGCTCCAGGCACTTCATCGCGAAGGCCCGCGTCTCCTCCATCGAGGCGCCGAGCACCTCGGTCTCGCCCTCGACGTACCACTTCGGCTGGAGCACGGCGTCGGCGATCGGCGCCACCTCGGTCATGGTGCGCGTGATCGCGTCCCCGTACCTCGAGTCGGCCTGGGCCATCTGGCGCAGGAAGCGCGCCCCGAAGGCCACGTGGCGGTGCTCGTCGCGGGCGATGTTGTTGAAGCCGCGGCAGAAGCCCGGCAGCGTGCCGACCTCCTCGTTGTACTGGAGGATGAAGTGCTGGCCGGTTAGGGCGAGCATGCCCTCGATAACCATGTGGTAGAGCGTGATCGCCTCCACCAGCAGCTCGACGTCCTCGGGACGCCGGGCGAGCCCGTCGACCCTGCTCTTAAGCATGCCGTCGAAGAGCTGGTTGAACTCGGGGTTCACGTGCTCGCTCGTCTCGGCGAGCCGGCCCTGGAGCGTGTCGGCCTGGAGGATGCCGACCTCGTCGTAGAAGCGGTTGAAGAACCGCACGTGGCGCGCCTCGTCTGCGATCTGCGTGCAGAGGAAGACCCGCATCTCCTCCGTGGGGGCGGCGCGCATCATCGGCCCGAGCTCCTCCGCCACCTTCTGCTCGCCGATGAAGAACGACGACAGGCCGTACATCCGCTGGAAGCGCTCGTCCTCGGGGATGCGCTCGTGCCAGTCGATCCGATCCTGGGTGAAGTCGATGTCCTGGGTCGCCCACTGCTGGCGCTCCCAGAGGTTGTAGAGCTGCTCGTAGCTGAGCAGGTTGACCTCGCCGCGATCGGCGGACTCCAGCAGGGCGGGGTCGCTCGTGGCCTGAAAGTCGTCCCGCTCGGTCCGCTGGCTGACGGTCTCGCTCACGGCAGTCCTCTCTCTCCTCTGGCTGACGGCCTCGAGGCGCAGCGTAGCGGACGGTTGGCTGGCCAGCCAGTCAGGGACCGGGCTCCGCTGTCGCCTCGATCCGAACGCGGTTGGCCGCGCCGATCGGGGTGGCCACCACGACCTCGCCCGGGCGCAGCCCGTCGATCGTCGTGGACACCGAGCTGAGCCCGCCGCTCACCCTCATCCGGCGGCCGTCGAACCGAAGCCCGTACTCCCGCTCGTCCGCCGAGCGCAGCTCGACCCGGATCGAGATGAAGGCCGGCACGCGGATCGTCCGCGGGGTGATGCGCCCATCCTCGCCCGTGAACAGGGCGAGCGAGCGGGCCGGCTCCTCGTCGCCGGCGCCGCCCTGCTGATCCTCGGGCGAGACGGGAGGCTCGGACTCCTCGGGCTCCGGCTCTGGCTCCGGCTCGGCCGCCGTCTCCCCGGTCTCGGCCTCCGTCTCCTCGGTCGTCTCGGGCGCGGACTCCGCGGTGGGCGGCGGCTGCGCCTCGGTCGGGGCCGTGGGCTCCTCGTCGTCGCCGCCGCAGCCCGCCAGGGCGAGCGTGAGCGCGCCCGCCAGGACCGCCAGCGCCGAGCGTCCGGCCGACCTCGTCACGTGCTGAACGTCTCGCCCGGCTCGAGCACCTCCACCGTCGACGAGGTCCGCGACTCGACGTCGGACTTGAACGCCTGAACATTCGTCTCGATCGGCGGGAAGGTGTCGTAGTGGCAGGGGATGACGGTGCCGGCGCCGATGAACTCGCATGCTGTCGCCGCGTCGATGCGATCCATCGTGTAGTGGCCGCCGATCGGGACGAGGGCCACGTCGATCGGGTCGCCCCCTCCGGCGATGAGCTTCATGTCCGAGAAGAGCGCCGTGTCGCCGAGGTGGTAGACGGTCTTCCCGCCGATCCCGATCAGCAGGCCGGCGGCGGTTCCGGGCGATCCCTTGGGCGTAGTCGACGTATGCCAGGCCGGCACCAGCTTCACCCAGCCCCAGTCGAACTTGACGGTGCCGCCGATGTTGGGGTCGGCCACGTTCTCGACCCCCGCCTCGCTCAGCTCGTTCGTGATCTCGGGAATCGCCACCACCAAAGCCCCGGTGCGCTTGGCGATGTGCTCGACGTCGCCGAGGTGGTCCGCGTGACCGTGGGTGACGAGGATGTGGGTCGGCTCGAGCTCCTCGTGGCCGGCGGCGGCCTTCGGGTTGCCGGTGAGGAACGGGTCGATGAGCACGCGCACGTCGCCGTCCATGAGCTCGAAGCAGGCGTGACCGAGAAATCGGATGTCCATTAGACGTCTCCGGTGTCGGGATCGGGTTCGGCAAGCTCACGGGCGAGCTCCCAGCCAACCGCGACGCCGACGAGCATGCCCATCCGCGTCTCCTCGGCCAGCAGGGTCTCGATGCGCTGGGTCCGGAGGGCCTCGTCGGGCTCCGCGACCGCGGAACGAACCTGCGAGCGGTGGGCGTCGCCGAACCAGCCCCCCTCCTCGAGCGCGTGCGCCAGCACCCGCTGAAGCTGGGGGGCCAGCGCCGACAGAGTGCGCTCGGCCCCGGCGAAGCGCTCGGGGTCGGAGAGCGCCCGGACGGCCGCCTCCACCTGCTCGTCCGTGAACACGAGAGGGATACTAGGCGGGGTGACCACGCCGAGGCTCACCACCCTCTCGCACGGCGCCGGCTGCGCCTGCAAGCTGCCCGCGGCCGAGCTGCGGGCGCTGCTGGCCGACCTGCAGTGGCCAGCGAACGGCCGCGTGCTCGTGGGCAGCGACACCGCCGACGACGCCGCCGTCTACCGCGTCTCCGACGAGCTCGCCGTGATCTCGACCGCCGACTTCTTCACCCCCATCGTCGACGACCCATACGACTTCGGGCGCATCGCCGCCGCCAACGCCCTGTCCGACGTCTACGCGATGGGCGGCACGCCGCTGATGGCGATCAACCTCGTGGCCTGGTCGCTCGAGGAACTGGGCGGCGAGGCCCTGCGCGAGGTGCTGCGCGGCGGCGCCGACG
>JBOGXT010000682.1:0-10841 GCA_050694635.1 Thermoleophilaceae bacterium | reverse complement strand
GGAGGAATGGCGTTCACTGGTCGACCGCCACCGAGCCGGCCGCGCAATGGATGAACGAGACGCCGAAGGTGGTGCTCTCCAATACCGGTGTCGCTCCTACGCGCGCAAGCGACGCTCCGACGATCTCGCGACCGACTCTCGCTTCGAGGCCCCGCGGGCGGTGCGGCGTCATCCTTGTGGGCAAAGGACGACCGGTCGTGGCCGCCGCGCGACCGCTAGGGGTGCGCTCGCCACAATGCCATACGGATCGAGATTCCAGTCATGAGCCGAGCCGTCGAAGAGTCCAACCGCCGCATGCTGCGTGCGCGCGACGCGATGGACCGCGACTACGCGAAGCCGCTCGACATCCCGACCCTGGCGCGGATCGCCTACGTCTCGGAGGCACACTTCATCCGCGTCTTTCGCGCCACCTTCGGCGAGACGCCGCACCGCTACTTGCAGCGCCGCCGGGTCGAGCGGGCGATGTTCCTGCTCCGGGAGACCGATCGCAGCGTGACCGAGATCTGCTTCGACGTGGGGTTCACGAGCCTGGGCACGTTCAGCCGGACGTTCACCGACATCGTCGGCGAGCCGCCGACGACCTATCGGTGGCGAGCCGCCGACCTCAGAGCCGTCCCGGCCTGCTTCATGAAGGCCTGGACGAGACCGAGCAGTTTCGGAGAAGCGAGCCCGCAGCGCGAGGATTAGCCTCGCTGGCATGGCCAACAAGATCACTCATACACAGGTCTATGTGCTCGATCAGGACGAGGCGCTCGACTTCTACGTCGGCAAGCTCGGCTTCGAGGTGAACACCGACGCCGACCTCGGCTTCATGCGCTGGCTGACCGTCAATTTCCCCGGCCAGCCCGACCATCAGCTGCTGCTCGAGAAACCCGGCCCGCCGGCGTACGACGAGGCGACGGCCGAGCAGATCCGCGAGCTGGTGACCAAGGGCGCGATGGGCGTGGCGGCGATCATCTCGGTGGACGACGTGCACAAGACGTACAAGGAGCTCGTGGCACAGGGAGTCGAGTTCACCGAGGAGCCGACCGAGCGCTTCTACGGCACCGACTGCGGCCTGCGCGACCCGTTCGGCAACCCCCTCCGAATCGGCACACCCAAGGAGGGCGCGATCGAGATTCCCGATCCAGCCCACCTCTCCGCAGAGAACTCGTCCTGACCCGGAAATTGGATCCACCCGAGTCCAGCAAAGTGGGCTGAAGGCGGCTGCGGTGCGGCGGCGGGTGTGCGCTCGGCGTCGTTGCCGTAGAACTCCGGGGCATGGCCACGTCCGAGGCCACGATCGTCGAAGCCGGTGGGCGCGATTTGCGCGTGTCCAGCCCCGATCGCGTGATCTTCCCGATGACCGAGCGCACAGGGGCGGTCACCAAGCTCGACGTCGTCAAGTACTACCTCGCCGTCGAGGACGGCATCATGCGCGCGCTCGCGCGGCGGCCGACGACGCTCGAGCGCTGGCCGAAGGGCGTGCACCCGGGCATCGTCGTGTCGACGCGCGAGAAAGGCGGCGGCGACGCCTTCTTCCAGAAGCGCATCCCGAAGGGAGCCCCGGACTACGTTCAGACCGCGCGGATCGAGTTCCCGTCGGGTCGCCACGCCGATGAGATCTGTCCCACGGAGGTGGCCGTCGTCGGCTGGGCGGCCCAGATGGGCACGATCACCTTCCATCCCTGGCCGGTTCGCCGCGACGACGTCGACCACCCGGACGAGCTGCGCATCGACCTGGACCCGCAGCCCGGCACGGACTTCGTCGACGCCGTGCGCGTCGCCGCCGAGGCACGCGTGCTCTTGGGCGAGCTTGGCTACACCGGTTTCCCGAAGACGTCGGGAGGCAGGGGTGTCCACATATACGTCCGGATCGAGCCACGCTGGACGTTCACGCACGTCCGCCACGCCGCGATCGCCTTCGGGCGTGAGCTCGAGCGCCGTCTGCCGGGCCAGGTGACGACGAAGTGGTGGAAGGAGGAGCGCGGCGAGCGCATCTTCATCGACTACAACCAGAACGCGCGCGATCGCACCATCGCCTCGGCCTACAGCGTTCGGCCGAAGCCTGGTGCGCCGGTCTCGGCGCCGGTGACGTGGGACGAGCTGGCCGACATCGCGCCCGAGGACTTCACGGTGGCGACGATGCCCGAGCGCTTCGCGGAGGTGGGCGACCGCCACGCCGCGATCGACGACGCCGTCCACTCGCTGCAGCCGCTGCTGGACATGTACGAGAGCGACTCCGCCGAGGGAGAGGGCGACATGCCCTACCCGCCCGACTATCCGAAGATGCCGGGAGAGCCGAAGCGCGTTCAGCCCTCGCGCGACCGCGACCGGCCGCGGGAGTGACCCCCATCCGCTCACACCGGGCCAGCCCGGCGTTCGCGGCTACGGCGCCTGTGGCAGCTTCTTCGAGCCGCGCTTGATCACCGGAGCGGAGGGCGGTGGCACGACCGGCCCGATGTCCCCGTCCGGCGCCTCGTCCAGGTCGACCATCACCGGCGCGTGGTCGCTCGGCCCGCTTCCCTTGCGGGCCTGCCGGTCCACCCATGCCGCCCGGACACGGGCGGCGACCGTCTCGCTCGCCAGCACCAGATCGATCCGCATCCCGAGGTCCTGATGGAACATTCCGGCCCGGTAGTCCCAGTAGGTGAACACCCGCTCGTCCGGCCAGCGATCGCGCACGACGTCGCGCAAGCCGAGCTCCTGCAGCTCCGCCAGGGCGGCCCGCTCGGGCGGGGTTACGTGGGTTTGTCCGATGTAGGCGTCGGGATCGAACACGTCGTCGTCGGTCGGTGCGATGTTCATGTCGCCGCATACGACGGTCGCCTCCGGCCCGGCGGCGACCATCTCCCGCAGCGAAGCGAGCCAGGCCAGCTTGTACTGGTAGTGCTCAGAGCCCGGCTCGCGCCCGTTCGGTACGTACACCGAGACCACCCGGATCCCGCCGCACGTGGCAGAGATCGCGCGCGACTCTGGATGCGGGAAGCCCGGCGCGCCGGCGAGTCCCCCCACCACGTCGTCCAGCCCCACGCGCGAAAGGATGGCGACCCCGTTCCACGTCGCCTCGCCGTGCGCCGCGACGGCATAACCGCGCTCCGCGAGCTCGTCGCCGAGCAGGTCCGCGAACGCGTCGTCCGCGAGCTTGGTCTCCTGAAGGCAGACCACATCCGGCCGCCGCTCATCCAACCAAGGCAGGAGCCGGGGCACGCGCTGCTTTACCGAGTTGACGTTCCAGGTCGCTATTCGCACCGACCCCACGGTACCGGCAGTGCCGCGCTGGACCGGGCGTTTGACCACGCGCCACGGACCGCACTAGGGTTGTAAGCCTCATGCCTCGCTTCGCTCGCTTGCGCCCGTGCGCCCGGCGGTGCGCAGCGACGGCGGGACTCGTCGCAGCCGTCGCCGGCGCGCTGGCCTTCCCGGCCGCCGCGGCCAGGGACGACCTGATCTTCGTCTCGCGCGCCATGGGCGGCGCGGCCGCCGACGGGGGCTCTGAGGCGCCGGTGCTCTCAGGCGACGGGCGCCTCGTGGCCTTCTACTCGGGCGCCGACAACCTGTCGCCCGATGACAACAACGACTACGGCAACATCTTCGTGCGCGACATCCAGGCCGCCACCACAGCGCTCGTGAGCCGGGCCACGGGCGCCGGCGGGGCCGGCGCCAACGACCGCTCCTTCGACCCCGCGATCTCGGTCAACGGGCGCTCTGTGGCATTCGAGTCGGGCGCCGACAACCTCAGCACCGGCGACAACAACAGCTTCATCAACGTTTTCGTGCGCGACCTGCAGGCGAGCACGACGACGCTGGCGAGCATCACCTTCGACAACTCCGCCGGCGGCAACGGCGACGCCAGGTCTCCGTCGATCTCGGCCGACGGGCGCTTCGTGGCGTTCCGCTCGGACGCCGACAACCTCAGCACCGGCGACAACAACAGCTTCACCAACATCTTCGTGCGCGACCTGCACCCGAAGGCGAGCACGACGAGGCTCGCGAGCATCAGGCCGGACGGCCAGGCTGGCGCGAACGGGCGATCCTTCGAGCCCTCGATCTCGGCCGACGGGCGCTTCGTGGCGTTCATGTCAGAAGCGGAGAATCTCTCGGCCGAGGACAGCAACCTCTACTTCAACATCTACGTGCGCGACCTCGTCGCCAACACGACCACGCTCGTCAGCCGCGCCACGGGCCCGTCCGGAGCCGTGGCCGACGCGAGTTCCTACACGCCGGCGATCTCCGCCGACGGCGGCTTCGTGGCGTTCCAGTCGGACGCCGACAACCTTTCGGCCGAGGACGACAACGCCGTCGACAACGTCTTCGTGCGCGACCTGGTCGCCACCACGACGACGCTCGTCAGCCGGGCCGCGGGCCCGGCCGGGGCGGGCGCCGACGGCAGGTCCCGCTCCCCGTCGATCTCCTCCGACGGCCGCTTCGTGGCCTTCCGGACGGAGGCCGACAACCTCTCGACCGAAGACAGAAATGACTTCGACAACGTCTTCGTGCGCGACCTGGTCGCCACCACGACGACGCTCGTCAGCCGGGCCGCCGGCCCGGCCGGAGCGGGGGCCGACAACGACTCCTCCTCGCCCGCCATCTCCGGCGTGGCCCGCTTCGTAGCGTACGACTCGGAGGCCGACAACCTCTCGGTCCAGGACGACGACGAGTTCCGCAACGTCTTCGCCCGCGACGTCTGCCGGCGGGCCACGCTGGTCGGCACGCCCCGGCGTGACGTCCTTCGCGGCACAGCTCGTCGCGACGTGATCGTGGCGTTGGCGGGCAACGACCGGGTGATCGGTCGCGGCGGCGCCGACCTGATCTGCTTGGGCTCGGGCCGGGACCGCGGCCTCGGCGGGGGCGGAGCCGACCTGATCGACGGCGGCCCCGGCAACGACCGCCTGCTGGGTGGCTCGGCCCGCGATCGCCTGCTCGGGCGGGCCGGGCGCGACCTCCTGATCGGAGGGCTCGGGCGCGACCGGCTGCTCGGCGGAGCCGGACGCAACCGCCTCGTGGGCGGGGCGGGTCGCGACGCGTGCCGAGGCGGGACCGCCAGGCTCTGCTAGGCCACCCAGCCCTGACGTCAGGCGGGCTGTGCAGCGGGCTGCGCCTGGTCGATCCCCACCGTGTCGGCCGCGGCGTCCTGTCGCCTCGACAGCGCCAGGAACGGCAGCGCCAGGGCGGAGATTCCCGCTCCCATCAGGTACGACGGCGCGTACCCCCACACGTCGGCGGCGCGGCCGAGCACCGGCTGGGCCCAGACGCCGCCGGTGGAGTCCATGAGGGAGTCGAACGAGAGGATCGTGGCCCGCTGGCGTGACGGGATCAGGCGGTTGAGGTAGGTCTGGCGGATCGGCATCGATGCCGCGAACAGCAGCCCCCACACGGCTGTCAGCCCGATCACGGGCCAGAAGCTCTCGACCGTCCCGATCAGGCCGAGCGTGACCACGCTCGCGCCCGCCATCGCGATCAACGCCGACGTGCGGCGCTGGAAGAGCCGCCGGATCAGGGGTGCCGCCAGTCCGCCGAGGATCTGGGCACCGGCCACGATCGCCGCCACGATCCCGGCGATCTGGTACGCCTGCGGGTCGCCGTACAGCTCGAGGAGGTAGGGCTGAAGGGCGTAGAACGCGTAGAACGCCACGCCGCCCGTGAACAGGCTCTCCACCATCAGCCACTTGACCGCCGGCACCCGCCAGCCGTACTGGATCGAGGCGGAGGCGACCCGTCGCATCTCGGTGAGCGGCCGGCCCCCCTCGGCGGGGGAGAAGCCGACGTCATGCATCAGCCTGAAGGCGACGGCGAACATCACCGCGAGCACCGCGCCGCGGATCACGAACGGCACCCCGAGGCTGGTCTGCTGCGCGACGAATCCTCCCGCGACCGACCCGGTCAGCATCGCCGCGCCGCCCACGACCTGACCGCGCCCGAACACCGACTCCATCTCACCCCTGAAGCCCGTGGCGGTGAGCGCGTCGACCAGCCAGGCCTCGACCGCGCCGGAGAAGAAGGTGAACCCGAGGCCGAGCAACATCGACACCACGGCCCACTGCCAGAACGGCGCCTCGACCTGCCACAGCAGGACGTAGAGCAGCGTCGAAGCCGTGAGCGTGACGGTGCCGAGCAGATACGAGGCCCGGCGCCCGACCGTGTCGGCGACGATCCCGGTCGGCACCTCGAACAGCACCATTCCGGCGGTGTAGAACGCGTTGGCCGCGAACGCCTCGAGGTTCGAAAGCCCGGCGTCCAGCAGGAAGATCGTGTTGATCCCCCAGATGAACGACGCCGCCAGCGTGTTGCCCAGCATCAGGAGCAGATAGGTGCGCTGGATGGAGCGGGAGGTCGGCATGGCGGTGCTTTGTACGATGACCGTCGAACGGTATCACATGGTTCGACAGTCGTCGAACGATCACCCGGACCCGGCTCAAGGTCCCCGGACAGACCGGCTGTTAGGCTGTCCGCCCTGACGATGCACTTGGAACGCATCGAGCGCCTTCGGGTCCAGGGCTTCACGGCAGGCCGGCGTGGCTACGATCGGCACGAGGTCGACAGGTTCCTCGCGGACTTGACGGAATGGATCGAGACCGACGCGGCGAGGGATCTGGCGGATGTGGCGATCAAGCGCAAGCTCGAGCTCGTCGGCAAGTCGACCGCACAGATCCTGCTGACGACCGAGAAGGAGTCCGAGCAGCTGCGTGCCCAGATGGAGGAGGAGTGCGCCGAGCTGCGCTCCGAGGCCGAGGCGGCGGCGCTCGAGACTCGGCGCGCCGCGGACGAGTATGCGAGGAAGGTGCGCGAGAAGGCCGACGAGGACGCGCGCCGGATCCGCGACGCGGCCAGCGCCAAGGCGAGGGAGATCGTCGAGCAAGCGGAGCGGCGGCGGGCGCAGATCGAGGCGGTGATCGCGGAGCTGGACGCCCACCGCGACGGCGCGCTACGGGAGCTCGAGCACCTCCACGGCGAGCTTGCCTCCACCATCGGCAAGCACAAGTCCAAGGCACGCCAGAGCAGACAGAGCGGCGACGGGAACGGCGAGCAGGCTCGGGGCGCGAAGGCGGTCTCCAAGCAGTAGGTGGCTCGGCCGCCCTAGCATGGCGCCCCATGCCCCTGGCGCCACCATGGAAGCGGAGGAAGCGCGCCAAGCGCGAGCGGCTTGGCCATGAGCAGCCGGGCGCGGTGCTACGCGGCCCGCCCATCGCCGTCAACTGCAAGTGCGGCGAGAAGCGGGATCTGAGCTATGGCGAGCAGTGGAAGTGCGAGCGCTGCGGCAAGCAGTGGGACACGAACCAGATCCCACCGGAGCAGTACGAGGCCATCCGAAAGACCCAGCTCCGCTTCCGCGTACTGCCTGTCGCGTACGGGCTGGTCGTCCTGGCGCTGGCCATGTTCTTCACCCTGACCGGCAACATATTCTCGATGTTCGTCCTGCTGCCGCTGGCGCTGATGCTCTGGTTCTACTTCGTCCGCCCGTTCCACCGCAGGCGCTACCGCAGGGCGATCGCGGAGCTCCCGAGGTGGGACCTCCGCCCGCAGTAGACGTCGAGCGGCCCTAGGTGGCCGGTGCCGTGGTGGCCGCGCGCTGCTCGGCGGGCGGCATCTCCGGCGTCTCCTCGCGCAGGTGGATACGGGTCCGGTCCTCCACCACCTTGCGGTAGACGTACAGGAGGAGCCCGACCGCCAGCACGATCAGGCCGATGCGGGTCTTGTCCCAGCCGTAGCCGTACTCGTCGGCGTAGACAAACCCGCCGACGACGATGAACGCGAGGTTGACCGCCGCGAGCAGCGCCGCGATTGGCGCCCACGCCGCCGCCAGTCTGATCGGCCGCGGCCAGTTGGGCCGGTCCTTGCGAAGCAGCAGGAAGCCGCTGAGCGCGAACACGTGCGCCAGCATGTAGCCGAGGTTGCCGGCCGCCAGGATGTCGAGCGGGTAGCCGAAGTAGGAGATCAGCCAGAGGTTGATGAGCACGTCCAGCGACATGGCGATGCCGGGCACGCTGTAGCGGTTCAGCCGGCCGAGCCACTTCGTGGTCATGCCGTCCTGGGATATCCCGTAGAGCGCCCGTGAGCCGTCCATGGTCGCGGTGTTCATCGACAGGAGCAGCCCCGCGATGAGGCACACGATCAGGAAGTGGCCGAGAGCGGTACCGACGATCGCGTCGAAAGCCTCCTTGTAGAAGGCGATCGCCGTCGCGTCCTCGGCGACGGTCGCGGTGCCGAGCGTACCGCCGAGCCCCAGCGGCAACAGCGCGTAGACCACCACCGAGAAGGCGGCGGAGGCCCGCAGCGCCCTCGGGGTGTCCGTCTCGGGATTGTGGTACTCGGGCGCGAACGCCGCGACCGTCTCGAAGCCGTAGGCCGACCAGCCCATGAAGTAGAGCCACGTCATCGCCAGCCCGAGGCCGCCGCCGGCGCCGATCTCCCACGTCATGTTGTCGCTCGACCAGTCGCCCGTGATGTACGGGAGGAACATGAGCGCCGCCGCCGGCAGGATCAGCAAAGCGCCGGTGACGTAGCTCAGCCAGACGGCCGGCCGCACGCCGTAGATGTTGAAGATCCAGACGGCGAGGATGCACCCGATGCCGATGTAGACCGGCAGGCTCCACTGGAAGTTCCCCACGTCCTGGGTGAACGTCGTGTCCGAGAACCACTGCGCCTGCGCGAGGGTGCCGATGATGTAGCCGTTGATCGCCAGCACGCTCGACCATGCGAACCAGTATCCGAAGGTGGCGAGCGGGCCGACGAGCGAGAGGTACTTGCGCCAGGCCTCGTGCGCGTAGAGCGAGATGCCTCCCGCCTTGTTCGGGAACATCGTCGCCATCTCGGCGTAGACGTTGTTCTGCAGCGCGCCGAGGAGGACCGAGATCGTCCAGAGGACGAATGCACCCGTCGTGCCGAGCACGCCGATCGAGGCGCCCAGCGCGGCGATGAGGAACCCGGGGTTCGCCAGCGCGATGACGAACCCGTCCCACCACGTCATCGCCTTGAGAAGTTGCCTCTCCTCTACCTCGGCGTGCGCCATCCGGCCCCCTTAGCTGCCTCGACCCCCGACCGTTCTCGTACCAATTGGTACACGATGCTCTGCGGTCTTCTACCACGCGCTTCGGACAGCGTCAAACGGCGCGTACGATGTCCCACGTACCAAAAGTGCCCAAGTTGCGAGATCGAAGCGAGCGCATTACCCGCCTGCCGGCGGAGCCGACGCGGGCGCGGCCGGTGCTGCTCGCGACCCTGTCGGTGCGTATCGACCCGAGCGCCGAGCGCATGGCGATCGACAGCGCGGTCGAGGCGGGCGTGCCGCTGATCATCGCCAACCTGCTGCCCTTCCGCCCCTACCCGACCACCTTCGCGCTGGTGGGCCCGGAAGGGATGAACCTCCCGCACGAGGAGGACCTGGAGGCGGTGCGCGCGACCGCCGAGCGGGCGGCCACGCTCGGCGTGGAGACGGAGCTGCTGCGGGTCACGACGAGACGCCCGCTCAGGGCGCTGCTCGAGGTGGTCCACGAGCGCGACGCGGGCCTGCTCGTGTTCGGCCCCGACCGGCGCCTCACCGGGCGCTGGCGCTTCCGCTCCGTCGCCAAGCGGGTGCGCCGGGAGGCGGACTGCCTGGTCTGGATCGCGCCGGACGGGTAGAGGCGACGGTGTGACGTGATCGGCGCCGCCATGGACACGTGCCGTCCAATGCGATACAAGGCGGCTGTACATATTTGTTCGAAGAAGTCCGGGGGAGGCAGATGGCGCGCGACCCGAAGTACGACATTCTCTTCGAGCCGATTCAGCTTGGGCCGAAGACGCTGAAGAACCGCTTCTACCAGGTGCCCCACTGCATCGGGGCGGGGTCCGAGAAGCCCGGCTTCCAGGCCTACCACCGGGGGATGAAGGCCGAGGGCGGCTGGGGCGGCATCTGCACCGAGTACTGCTCGATCCATCCCGAGTCGGACGACACGCACCGGGTCTCCGCCCGCATCTGGGACGACGACGACGTGCGCAACCTCGCCGTCATGTGCGACCGCCTGCACCACTTCGGCGCGCTCGCGGGCATCGAGCTCTGGTACGGCGGCCCGCACGCGCCCTGCATGGAGTCGCGCCACAACCCGCGCGGGCCGTCGCAGATCCCCTCCGACTTCGAGGTCAACACGCACCCGCGCTACATGGACACGGACGACATCGCGCTCGTCCAGCAGATGTACGTGGACGCAGCGGTGCGGGCGCGCGACGCCGGCTTCGACATCGTCTACGTCTACGGCGCCCACTCGTACCTGCCGCTGCAGTTCCTGTCCCCCTTCTACAACAAGCGCACCGACGAGTACGGCGGCAGCTTCGAGAACCGCGCCCGCTTCTGGAAGGAGTGCCTCGAGCAGGTGCGCGAGGCCGTCGGGGACGACTGCGCGATCGCCTCGCGCTTCGCCGTGGACACGCTCTACGGGCCGTCCTCGATCGAGATCGGCGAGGACGGCGTGCGCTTCGTCGAGTACGTCGACGAGCTCGTCGACCTCTGGGACCTGACCGTGGGGGACATCGCCGAGTGGGGCCAGAACGCCGGTCCGTCGCGCTTCTTCGAGGAGAACCACGAGAAGCCGTACACCGGGCAGGTCAAGGCCGGCGACCACACCAACAAGCCCGTGGTGGGCGTCGGCCGCATCACGAACCCCGACACGATGGTCGCGATCATCGGCTCCGGCCAGTTCGACATCATCGGCGCCGCGCGCCCGTCGATCTCCGACCCCTTCCTGCCGAAGAAGATCGAGGAGGGCCGCCCGGACGACATCCGCGAGTGCATCGGCTGCAACCAGTGCATCTCGCGCTGGGAGATCGGCGGCCCGCCGATGATCTGCACCCAGAACGCCACCGCCGGCGAGGAGTACCGGCGCGGC
>JBOGXT010000681.1:0-2423 GCA_050694635.1 Thermoleophilaceae bacterium | reverse complement strand
GCGGCGCTCAACGTGATCGAGAACCGCGCCGATCGCGAGGCCGCCGCCGCCGTGCTCGCCGAGGTCTCTCCCGCCGAGCGCGGCGGCGAGGCTCCGGCGCACCTGGTCGGGATCACCGGGCCGCCGGGGGCGGGCAAGTCGATGTTGCTGTCGGCGCTCGTCGCCGAGTGGCGTGGCCGGAGCAGAACGGTGGCGGTGCTCGCCGTCGATCCCTCCTCGAAGCGCTCCGGCGGCTCGCTGCTCGGGGACCGGGCCCGAATCGAGCACGACCCGAGGGACGACGGAGTGCTGATCCGCTCCACCGCCGCCGGCGGCAGGCTCGGCGGTCTGGCCGCCCCCACTCGCGAGGCCGCCGAGGCGCTTGCGGCCGCGTTCGACATCGTCGTGGTGGAGACGGTCGGCGTGGGCCAGTCGGAGACCGACGTCGAGGAGGTGTGCGACACCGTCGCCGTCGTGGTCCAGCCGGCCTCCGGCGACGTGCTCCAGTTCCTGAAGGCCGGGATCATGGAGGTGCCGGACGTGGTTGTCGTGACGAAGGCGGACCTCGGCGACGCGGCGCGCCGCGCGCGGCGCGACCTGGAGCAGGCCCTGATGGCGCTCGGCTCGAGCGACGTGCCGGTGGTGTCCGTCGCTTCGGTGCCGCCGCCGAGCGGGATCCCTGAGCTCGCGGATGCCCTGGACGCGCACCGCGAGCGGATCGACGTGGGCGAGCGCCGGCTGAGGGCCCGCCGGGCATCCGCGCTGAGCGAGTTCACGGCAGAGCACGGCGAGAGCGCACTACGAGCGCTGGGAGGCCGCCGCGAGGCGGAGCGCCTGCTGGCGAACGAGGACCCTTCCGCGGACGTGAACACGCTGATCGAGACCCTGAAGGCGCGCGCGTGAGTAGGCGAAGCAAGCGGCGGCGCGACCCCGGGACCGCGGGGCGGCAAGCCGGAGCCGCCGCGAGCGGGGCCTCCCGCGACCGCTTCGCCGATGCCCCCGGTACCGAGCGCTCCGCCGATGCCCCGGTTCGCCGGGGGGAGTCGGCGCCGGGCTGGGGTCTCGGCGTTCAGATCGCCTTTCTCGCCGCCGTCTTCGGCGTAGTCGTGGTCGTCGCCGAGCTCGCCGGCGCCGCCAATCTCGGCGTGGCGCTCGGCATCGGGCAGATCGCGTTCACGATCGCGGTCGTCTACCTCCTCGTGCGGCGCTGAGCGCTCCTCAGCGCACGAGCAGGATCGGCGGCGACGTCGACCGGATCACGTTCGCCGTGCGGCCGGTGCGCAAGTCGATCACGTACGTTCGTCGCGGCCGGCGGGCGGTCACGTAGGCGTACGGCCACGACGCGCCCCGCAGCCCCGCGCGTCCGTCCCCTCGGAAGCGGGTGAAAAGGCGCCTTCCGTCGGTCCCGTACGCCACCAGCCCGGTGGCCTTCGAGTCGGCGCGCGAGACGGGGATCGAGTCCATCCCGAGAAGCACGTCGCCGGTCCGCGTGAACCAGCGCAGCAGGGGGTTCAACGTGGTCACCGTCCAATCGGCGGTCCGGATCAGCTGCAGGCCGTGTGGATCGATCCGGGTCGCCAGCTGCCCGCGCCTCTCCGCGCGGCGCCAGTCACGCCGAGTCCGGGTCACCTCGCCCGCCACCGCGATCGTGCCGTCGCCCACCCAGCCCGCCGTCCGGTAGGCGCCGTAGACCAGCCCCTTGGCCGCCATCGGCGAGCCAGCCGTACCCCCGGCGCCGCGCAGCTGGTGGTAGGCCACCACCCCGCTCGCCAGGTCGACCTCGGCGACCAGCGGCTCGTTCGCCGCCACCACGTACGCTCGGCCGGCCGCCTCGTCGACCGCCAGCCCGGGCGTCAGCTGACGCCCCAGCTGCCTGCGCGGATCGCCGCGATCGAGCCCGGCGCGGATCTCCGGCACCGGCACGCGCAGCATGCCGCCGTCGGGGGTCGCGAGCACCAAGGTCGCCGCGCCGATGCCATCGATCGGCCCCACGACGACCGCCATGCCCAGCGACGTCGCCTCGCTGAACCCCGGGTTGCCGCCGACGCGACGCGTTGCAACGACCCGTCCGTCCGGCACGGAGATGGTCACGAGGTGCGGCGAGCGGTACGGACCGGCGAAGGCGATCAGGCGGTCGGGCCGCGGCCAGGCGATCTGACCCGCGGCCGACCGGGTGCCGACGTTGACGAAGCCGATCCGCCGCCCGCGCTCGAGGTCGACGAGCAGGATTCGGCCGCGACGCTCGGCGAGGGCAACCGCGTCGCAGGCGGGCGAGAAGTCCCAGTTCCACCCGTACACGTGGCGCGGGAGCGGGACACGGGGAACCGCACGCGGCCGCAGCGTGCGCCGCCGGATCCGCGCGAGGACCCGGGTGCCGTCGATGCGGACGGTCCCGAAGAGCGGGTCTCCCACGGATACGCACGACGCAGCGGGCGCCACGTGCC
>JBOGXT010000680.1:0-1587 GCA_050694635.1 Thermoleophilaceae bacterium | reverse complement strand
CCCCACCACCTCATCGAGGCCCGCCACCCCCGAAGAACGCGTCCAGCCCCTCCACAGCGCCCTGCACCTGCCGCCTGCCGGCGGCGCGGAACTGGAGCGGAGCGAAGCGCCCCCAGCCGCGCGGGCGCTGGTCGACCGCGACCGCGACCCGCGTCCCGTCCGCCTCCGCCGCCAGCGTGATCTCGGTCGTCGCGCTGGCCAGGATCCGCTCGAAGGGCGACTCATCGATCTCCTGGCGCCACACGAGCCGGCGCTCCGCCTCGGCCTCGACACGGGTGTAGTCCACCCGGAGGGACCTCCCCTTGGGGGAGCTGAGGACGGTCGTCCAGGCGTCCCCCGTGGCCTCCTCGACCCGGGTGACGCCCGGCCACCACTGCGGCAGCCGCGCCGGGTCGCTGACGAGGCCCCAGACCTCCTCCGGCGCGGCCGGCACGACGGTCTCGCGGCGCAAGATCAACTGGATGCGGACCGGGGGCTCACGCCCCCGGACCCCCGCTGACGCTCGGCCGGTCGGTCGAGTATCGGATCAGGCTGTGCACGTCGTAACCGGCGAGCCGCTCGCGTCCTTGGAGGAACTCCAGCTCGATCACAAAGGCGCATCCTGCCACGACGCCGCCCGCCTGCTCAACCAGGTCGCACAGCGCCGCCGCGGTGCCGCCGGTGGCGAGCAGGTCGTCGTGCACCAGCACGCGGTCGCCGTCACGGATGGCGTCGGCGTGCACCTCCAGGGCGTCGACTCCGTACTCGAGCTGGTACTCGACCGAGGAGACCTCGCGCGGCAGCTTGCCCGGCTTACGGGCCAGGATGAAGCCGCCCCCGACGGCCGCGGCGACGGCCGCCCCGAGCACGAAGCCGCGTGCCTCGGCGGACACGACGTACTCCACGTCGCGCTCCCGGGCATAGGCGGCCAGCGCGTCCACCGCCTCGCGCAGGGCGCCGGGGTCGAGGAACAGCGGCGTGACGTCCTTGAAGACGATGCCCGGCTTGGGAAAGTCGGGGATGTCCTGGATGTGGTCGGCGAGCGCCACCCTCAGCGGGCGAGCTTCCGCAGGTCGCGGATCAGCAGCAGGTGCTTGAGGTGAGAGGCGATCGCGGCCAGGTTCTCGAGCGCCTCGACGGCCTCCTTGCGCCGCTCCGGGTTGCGCGACCGCAGCGCCGGAGCCAGGATCTGCTCGAGCAGCGCCGCCTCGCGGTCGGCCGAGGTGCGAAACACCCGCAGGTTGCGCCCGCCGACGCCGAAGCGCTTCAGTTCTCTCACCGCGCGCACGATCTCTCGCTCGGTGTCGTCGTAGAGCAGCTCGCCGTCGCGCCGCTCGGCCTTGATCACCCCGTAGTCCTCGAGCTCCTTGACCAGCGCGCGATCGGCGCCCGTGTCCTCGAGCACGTCGTCCAGACGGTAGAGGGAGCCGGGACTGCGGAGGGCCACGGTCGAGCGCCGCAGCGCCCGCTGCTCGGGCGCCTTGGTGGCCTTGGCGACCTCGGCGTCCGCCCGTCCCGCGGCCAGCTCCTGTCGGATCACCCGCAGCGGAAGGAACTCATCGCGCTGCTGGCGCAGGATCGTCCGCAGGCGCGTCACGTCGGCGGCCG
>JBOGXT010000679.1:0-2834 GCA_050694635.1 Thermoleophilaceae bacterium | reverse complement strand
TTGCGGAGGCGATCGGCCGCGAGCGCCTGGCCGGCCTGCGGCCGCGGGCGTGAGCGGGCACCGGGACGCGGGTCCGCTCCCGGTACGGGAGTCGGCCTACGCCAAGCTGAACCTCGTCCTGCACGTGGGCCGGCCGCGCCCCGACGGCCTTCACCCGATCTGCTCGATCTTCGCCTCGCTCGAGCTGGCCGACGACGTGCACGTGCGGCCGAGTCGCGACGGAGTCGACGTCGTGCACTCCCCCGGCGTGGAAGGGCCCAACCTGGCCGCGACCGCCCTCGCCGCCTTCCGGGAGCGAGTCCCCTCGCTGCCCCCGCTCGACGTGCGGATCGAGAAGCGCATTCCCGTGGCCGCCGGACTGGGGGGCGGCAGCGCCGACGCCGCCGCCGCCCTGCGCGCCGCCAGCCGGATCGCGGGCCACCCGCTCGAGCCCGCCGCGCTCAGGGAGATCGCCGCCACGCTCGGATCGGACGTGCCGAGCCAGGTGGAGCCCGGGCACGCGCTCGTGGGCGGCATGGGCGAGCTCGTCGAGCCGGTCACCCTGCCCTCCCTCGCCGCCGTGCTCGTTCCCCAGGCCGAGGGCCTGTCGACAGGAGCGGTGTACGCGCAACTCGACCGGATGGAAGGCTGGCGCGACCGGCTCGACGCCGGCGCCGTGCGCGCGGCTCTCGTCGCTCGGGCGCTCGAGAACGACCTCCAGCCCGCCGCGCTCGCTCTCCGCCCCGAGCTCGCGACCGTGCTCGAGGGCCTATGCAAAGCCGGCGCCCTCGCGGCCCAGCTCAGCGGCTCCGGCCCGACCTGCTTCGGCCTGTTCGAGGACGTCGACGCCGCCCAAGCCGCCGCGGCGGACATCCCAGGCGCGCTCGTCGCCCGGCTGCGCCAACGCTGAAGCCGTCCCTACAGTCCTCCGCAGCGTGTCCCCGCTGCAGATCGTCTCCGCGGTCGCCGCCGTGCTGATCGCGGTCGTCGCCGTCTGGCACCGCGACCGGCTGAGCGGCGAGCGCAAGCTGCTCGCCGCCGGCCTCGTGCTGGCCCTGGGCGTCTACGCGAGCGGCGTGCTCTCCGCACTGCCGGACCCGAAGGCGATCATCGACGACGTCGCCCGCGCCCTCGGCGCCTGGACCTATGCGCTGGTGGGCGTGATGGCCTACCTCGAGACCGGCGCCTTCATAGGTCTGGTCGCGCCGGGGGAGACCGTCGTCATCGCCGGCGGTGTCATCGCCGGGCAGGGGGAGATCGACCTGATCCCGCTGATCGGGCTCGTCTGGATCTGTGCCGTCCTCGGCGACAGCACGAGCTTCTGCCTCGGCCAGCGGCTCGGCCGAAGCTTCCTCGAACGCCACGGCCCGAGGGTCAAGATCACACCGGAGCGTCTGACAGTGGTGGAGGGCTACTTCGACCGCCACGGCGGCAAGACGATCCTGATCGGCCGCTTCATCGGCCTGGTGCGAGCGCTCGCGCCCTTCATCGCCGGCTCGTCGCGAATGCCGTACGGGCGCTTCATCCCGTACAGCATCGTCGGGACCGGGCTCTGGGCGACCACGTTCTGCGTGCTCGGCTATGTCTTCTGGCGCTCTTTCGACCAGGTCGCCCACATCGCCGGCCAGGCGATCTTCGGATTCGGGCTCACGGTCGGCGTCGTCGTGGCGATCGTGGTCGCCTTCCGGCGTCGGGAGAAGATCCGCGACTGGCTCGT
Organism: Thermoleophilaceae bacterium; assembly: GCA_050694635.1. Lineage (GTDB taxonomy): Bacteria > Actinomycetota > Thermoleophilia > Solirubrobacterales > Thermoleophilaceae > JACVRW01. The sequence goes on along the minus strand of JBOGXT010000679.1, from coordinate 1,138 downwards.
GGCCCACCAGCGCCACCCGCTGCTGCGACCGCTGTTCGCCGTGTGGCGGCCGCTTCACCGCCGCGTCCTCGCTCCGTTGGCGCGGGCGGTGGCGCCGGAGCTCCGCTTCCTCTGGGAGCGCCTGACGCCCGGCGGGCTCGGGCTCGAGCTGACCACCGCGGTGGCCGTGGGGGCCGTCGGCATGTACGTGTTCGTGCTCTACGTCGTGATCCTGTCGGGCGACCTGGGCCCGACGCCGCTCGACCGCGAGCTGCTCGACCTCGGCGACCAGATGCGCTCGGCGGTCGCCGTCGACGTGGCGAAGATCGTGAGCGGCTTCGGCTCCTTTCCCGCCTGCGCGGCCGTCGTGGCCGTCACCACCGCGCTGCTGGCGGTGCGCCGGCGCCCGGCGGAGGCCGTGGTGCTGGTGCTCGGCTTCGCGCTCATCTACCTGGGTGTGAACCTGGCGAAGGCGGGCATCGACCGCCCTCGCCCCGCCGCGCCGCTCACCGGGTTCGCGCGCTCTGCGTTCCCGAGCGGACACGCCGCCTACTCGACCGCGTGGATCGCGGTGGCGCTCGTGTTCACGCGCAGGCTGGGGCTGGTCGGCCACGCCGCGCTCGTGACCGGCGCGATCGTGCTCGTCGCGGCGATCGGCCTGTCGCGGATCTACCTGCGCGTGCACTACTGGTCGGACGTGGCCGGCGGCTGGGGGTTCGGCGTCGGGATCTTCGGCCTGCTCGCGGCGATCGCCATGCTCGTCCAGCACATGCGCCACAATGACCGCGAGCGTGCGCCCCGGCCGGAGCGGCCCGCAGTCGCGCGCGCACCGCGATGAACCTCGACTTCTCCTCGACAGAGATCGCGATCGCGCTCGCCGCCGGCGTCGTGATCGCCTGCTACGTGGCGCTGATCCTGGTGCCCGCCTGGCGCTGCTACGGCCGGCTCTGGGAGCGGCTCGCGGCGAGCGTCATGACCCTCTTCATCCTCGGCACCGTGCTCGGGATCGGGGTCGTGATCGGGCTCGCCGTCGTCTGGACCTACGACACCTACGCGTGATGCCCGAGCCGGCTCGCCGCAGCGGCCGCTCCGCCACGGCGGCCGCCGACTCCCGCTCCTTCCTGGAGGCGCTCGACGAGGTCTCCGAGGCGGTCGAGTC
>JBOGXT010000678.1:0-2494 GCA_050694635.1 Thermoleophilaceae bacterium | reverse complement strand
GACTCGCTGATCGGCGTGCCGCTGATGGCGGACGGCGAGGTCGGCGGTGTGCTCGTGGCGTACGCCGCCGCGCCGCGCCGCTTCACCGCGGACGACCTCAGCCTGCTGCGCCTGGCCGCCGACCGCGTGGCGCTCGCAATCGACCACGCTCGCGTGTACGAGCGCGAGCACCGCATCGCCGAGACGCTCCAGCGCAGCCTGCTGCCCGAGCACCTGCCGCACCTGCCCGGCCTCGCGGTGGCCGCTCGCTACCTGCCCGCCGCCGAAGAGGCCGAGGTGGGGGGCGACTGGTACGACGTGCTGTCGGTTCCCGGGGGCGGCGTCGGGCTGGTCATGGGCGACGTGGCAGGCAAGGGACTGGCGGCGGCGTCAATGGTCGGGCGGCTTCGCAGCGCGCTGCGGGCGTACGCGCTCGAGGGGCACGCGCCAGCCCGCGTGCTCGAGCAGCTCAACCGCCTGGTCTGGACCGAGGCCGACGAGAGCCAGATGGCCACGCTGATCTACGTGGTGGTGGACCCCGCCGAGGGCGAGGTGCGCTGGGTGAACGCCGGCCACCCTCCGCCGCTGCTCCTGAACGGCGGAGAGCGCCCGCATTACCTCGAGGGCGGCAGCTCGGTGCCGCTCGGCGTGCTGCCCTTCCCGGACTTCGAGGAGGTCGCGGTGCCGATGGACCCGGGTGGCTCTGTGGTGCTCTACACCGACGGGCTCGTCGAGCGGCCCGGTGAGCACATCGACGCTGGCCTGGGTCGGCTGGCGGCGGCGGTGCAGGCGGCCCCGGTCGAGCCCGAGCAGCTCTGCGACCACGTGCTTCGCGAGCTCGTGCCGGACGGCGGTACGCCCGACGACGTCGCGCTGCTCACACTGCGCACCATCCCGATGACGGACCGCTTCCGGGTCCAGTTCCCCGCCACACCCGAGGCCCTGGCGTCGATGCGCGCGCTGCTGCGCCGCTGGCTGCGACACGTCGGCGGCGACGAGCAGGAGAGCGCCGAGGTGGTCACGGCCTGCGGCGAGGCCGCGACCAACGCGATCGAGCACGCCGGCGGCGGCGCTCCGTTCGAGGTGAGTGGGCAGCTGGACGAGCGCGACGTGCGGATCACGATCCGCGACTACGGCGCCTGGCGCTCGCCGCGGATCGGGGACCATGGACGGGGTCTGTCGTTGATGACCGCGTTGATGGATACCGTTGAGGTGACGCCGACGCTGGAGGGGACGACGGTGTTGCTGAGACGCAGGCTGCAAGGGGCGGACTCGAACGGTAAGGGAGGGCCCGGGTGACGGATCTGGTCCAGATGGAGATCGAGGAACGCGGGGAGGTCGTGGTGGCGCGCGTGAGCGGCGAGCTCGACATCGCCGGCGCCCCGGGCATGGGCGAGCGCATCCACGACGCCGTGCCGACCGCGGCGCGCGCCCTTGTCGTCGACCTCAGCGACCTCGACTTCATCGACTCGAGCGGCATCGCGATGCTGTTCGGGCTCGCCCGTCGACTCGGCAGCCGCCGCCAGGAGCTGCACGTGGTGGCGCGCTCCGGCAAGCCCGTGGCGCGGGTGCTCGAGATCGTCGAGTTCGACCGCGCCGCCCCGGTACACGAGACGCTCGACGAGGCGCTGGCCGCGACCGGCTAGGCGGGGGCGGCCGCCCGCTCCGCGATGAAGTCGAGCACCCCGCGGTTGAACTCCTCGGCGCGCTCGAGGTTGAGGCCGTGCGGGCAGGCGTCCAGCAGGGTCAGCTTCGCGCCGGGGATCAGATCGGCGACCTCGCGCGACTTCCAGACCGGGACGAGGATGTCGTGCTCGGCGCCGATCACGTGGGTGGGCACGGCGAGCTCACCGAGCCGCTCCCGAGCGTCGTGCCGACTCGACGCGTCGAGCTGGCGCGCGAACGCCTCCGGCGGCTGCGGGTTCGGGTTCTGGAGCATCATGTCGCGGAGGAAGGCGACGCCCTCCGCGTTCTCGTAGAAGGCCTCGGAGAGGCACAGCAGCATCAGCTCGTCGACCCGCTCCTCCAGCGACATGCGCTCGACCCGGGCGCCCCAGACGCCGCTCAGGGTGCGCGCCCAGCAGCCCCCGGCGGCAAAGGTGACCGCCAGCGTCAGCGTGCGGAGGCGCTCGGGCGCGGCCAGCGCCATCTCCTGGGCGATCGCGCCCCCCATGGACACGCCGAGCAGGTGGAACGAGTCGAGCTCGAGCGCGTCAGCCAGGGCCAGGCCGTCGCGCGCCATGTCCGCGATCTCGTAGCTCCCCTCCGCGAGCGAAGACCGGCCGACGTCGCGGTTGTCGAAGACGACCGTCCTGTGGTGCGCCGAGAAGGCGGGCACCTGGAGCGCCCAGGCCAGGGTGTCCGCGGCCAGCCCCACCACGCACAGCAGGGGCTCACCGTCGCCGTGGACCTCGTAGTAGATCGTCTGCCCGTTCGCCTCTGTCGTCGGCATGCGGGGAGTCTGTCATCCGATCGAAAGCTTCGTCGCGAATGATGTAGCTGGATGGTCCTGCTC
>JBOGXT010000677.1:0-2766 GCA_050694635.1 Thermoleophilaceae bacterium | reverse complement strand
GGCTCGTGTGGGGCGATCTGGACCTGAAGGCCGGCGTGGTCAGGCTGAGGTTTCAGCTAGCCGAGGACGAAGACGGGAGGCTCGTGCGCGGCGAACTCAAGACGAAGAACGCCGTGCGAAACACTCGCATCGACCCTGGCCTTGCCGCAAGGCTGACTCAGCATCGCCTGGCCGCCTTCCACTCTGACGACGGCGATTACGTGTTCGCCCGCGAGGACGGCTCGCCGTGGTCCCTGCGAGTCTTCGCGAACGGCTTTAGCAGGGCGGCCAGGGGGGCGGGGCTGAGGGACGATCCCGAGCGGCCGAACGCGACTCCGCACTCGTTGCGCCACACCTACGCCTCGCGACTGATCGCGGGCGGAAACGACGTGGTGCGGGTGAGTAAGGCTCTCGGCCACGCGAACGCGAACATCACGCTCACGATCTACGCCCACGAGTTCGATCAGCGGAACGATGACGGATCGTACGTGGACGCCATCGCGGTCTGAACCATGGGGGTAACAAACCGGGTAACCAACGGGTGCAAACCGGCGCGAATGGTCGCAAGTATCGCCCCTCAGATTCCGCTCTCTAGAGCCTCCGCGCGACTCCATGCGACTCTGCGCAACTGGAATGCAGGACTTCTCAGACTGTTCACACCGGGGCTTACGGGGCCCGCGAGCATGCGCGTTGCAGATCCCCCTCGCACACGCGGCCCCGCTCCGGCGGGGCCGCGGCCGGTTTCGGGCTACCAGCCGACGCGCTTGCGCAGCTCGCTCGCCTTGCGCTCGTCCTTGCGCCGCTCGAGCCTCGCCTGGAGGGCCGAGAGCAGGACGACGGCGATCGCGAAGAAAGCCACGACGCCGAGCGAGAAGAAGGTGATGATGCGGTCGTCGGTCTCGCCGACGAGGCCTTCGCCGTTGTCGCTGGCGAAGAGCGCGAGTTCGCCGAGGAGCCGCATGGAGGGTCAACGATACCCTGTCGCACGGCGTGGCTGACGACTCGTTCGAGTGCATCGTCGAGATCCCCAAGGGGAGCCGGAAGCGGTTCCGGGAGGCGGACGGGTCGCATTAGGGCGGCGCCCGCGGTCGCCCGCCTGACTGGCCCGCCCGCCGTCGGGGCGCCCCACTAGCCTGCCCGGCCTGTGTCGGTTCTCGAGGCAATCGTCCTCGGGATCGTGCAGGGGCTGACCGAGTTCCTGCCGATCTCGAGCACCGGACACCTGCGCATCGTGCCGGCCTTCCTCGGCTGGGACGATCCGGGCGCGGCGTTCACGGCGGTCACGCAGCTGGGGACGATGGCCGCGGTGCTGCTGTATTTCCGCGAGGACCTGGTGCGGATAGCGCGCGCCTGGCTGGGCTCGCTCGTCGACCGGCCGCGGCGGCGCGAGCTCGACGCCCGGATCGGGTGGTACATCGTGCTCGGCACGATCCCGATCGGGATCTTCGGCGTGCTGTTCAAGGACCAGATCGAGACGGGCGCGCGCGACCTGTACCTGATCGGCGTCGCGCTGATCGTGCTGGGGCTCGTGCTGCTCGTGGCGGAGAAGGTGGGCACGCGCGAGCGGTCGATCGAGCAGATCCGCACCAAGGACGGGTTCGCGATCGGGCTGGCGCAGGCGCTGGCGCTGATCCCGGGCGTGTCGCGGTCGGGCGCCACGATCACGGCGGGGCTGTTCATGGGGTTGGACCGGCCGGCGGCGGCGCGTTTCTCCTTTCTGCTCTCCGTGCCGGCGGTGGTGCTGAGCGGCCTGCTGGAGCTGGGGACGATCCTGAGCGACGACGACGGCGACGGCACGGGGTTGTCCGCGCTGGTGGTGGCGACGCTGATGGCCTTCGTGAGCGGCTACGCGGCGATCGCGTGGCTGCTGCGGTTCCTGTCGACGCACTCGACGGTGATCTTCGTGGTCTACCGGGTGGCGCTGGGAGCGGTGGTGCTGGCGCTGACGGCGGCGGGAGCGATCAAGTAGACGAGGCGGCCGCCTGACCGCGCGCCCGCGTCGCTCCGCCGCTCGGCCGCGCCCCCTCGCTGCGCCGCTTGGCTGGGCCCCGCGCTCCCCGGCTGTGGCCGGCCGGCGGCTAGGCTTCGCGGCCATGCAGTTCGCGTGGAAGCTCGGGGTGATCATGCTGGTCGCACTCGTGCTGGTGGTGCTGCCCGGCGGCGGGAACGCCCTCGACGTCGTGCTGACCCTCCTGACGATCGCCTTCCTGGCGGCGATCGCCTTCCTCGGGTACCGCCTCTACCACCAGTACCGGCTCGACATCGACTCGCTCGATCCGAACCTCCGGCTGGCGCTGTTCGGCTCGGTCGGGCTGGCGATCCTCACCTTCGTGGCCACCGACCGCCTCTTCGACGAGGGCGGAATCGGTGTGTTGCTCTGGTTCGCCCTGCTGGCGCTCTGCTCGTACGGTCTGTACTGGACCTGGACGCGCTACCGCAGCTACGAGTAGCGCCCGCGCTCGCCTCCGCGACCTACACCGCACCGGGTCGCCCACGTCGCGGCCGCCCGGCGCTGAGCGACCGACGCGTCACTCTCCCGTAGCCCCGTTGTAGCCCACCCGCGTTGTCCCGTAACCCCCTTCGCGGGAACGTCGCGACCCGTGACGCGACCCAAGGCGAGCCCGGGGCCGAGCGGCCTCTCGGAGCCGAGCGACCTCTCCCGGCGGGGAGCGCAGGCCGGCCAGGCGTCGATCGAGCTGGTCGCGATGGTGCCGGTGGTCCTGCTGGTGGGGGCGGTCGCGTGGCAGCTGGCGCTTGCCGGGCACACGGCATGGCTCACCGCCAACG
>JBOGXT010000676.1:0-16472 GCA_050694635.1 Thermoleophilaceae bacterium | reverse complement strand
CTCCTGCTTCGCCGCCGCTCCCGCCGCGGCCGCCGCCTCGCGCCGCTCCTCCCGCACGCGCGCGTACTCGGCCCAGCCGCCCTCGTAGCTCCGCAGGCGACCCTCCTCGAAGGCAACCGTGCGGCTGCCCACAGCGTCGAGCAGCGCGCGGTCGTGGGAGACCAGCAGCACGGCGCCCTCGAAGGCCTGGAGCGCATCCTCGAGCGCCTCGCGGGCGTCGAGGTCGAGGTGGTTGGTCGGCTCGTCGAGGATCAGCGCGTTCGCGCCCGACGCCACCAGCACGGCGAGCGAGAGCCGGCGCCGCTCGCCGCCCGAGAGTCCCTCCATCGGCTTCTCGGCCTCCTCGCCCGAGAACAGGAAGCGCCCGAGCAGCGCGCGCGCCCTGTTCGGCGTGAGGCCCGTGGCGCGCTGCGCAGCCTCGAGCACGGTGCCGCGCGTGCCGAGCTCGCCGGCGTGCTGGGAGAGGTAGCCGACGTTCACGTTGTGGCCGGTGCGCAGCCGGCCGCCCTCGAGGGCGCGCCGCCCGGCCAGCGCCTCGATCAGAGTGGTCTTGCCGGCGCCGTTCGGGCCCACGAGCGACACGTGCTCGCCGCGCTCGAGCCACAGGTCGCCGTCCTCGAGCAGCGTGCGGCCGGGCACCTCGAGCCTGGCGTCCTCCAGCTCGAACACGACACGGCCCGTGCGCTCGGCCACCCCGAAGCTGAAGCCGAGCGAGCGCGTGTCGGCTGGGTCGCGCTCGATCCGCTCCATCTTCTCGAGTCGCTTGACGCGCGACTGAGCCTGGCGCGCCTTTGTCGCCTTGTACCGGAAGCGCTCGACGAAGCGCTCCATGCGCTCGATCTCGCGCTGCTGCTTCTCGATCGCCTTGCCGAGCGCGATCTCGCGCGCCGCCAGCTCGCGGCGCCAGGCGTGCCACGGACCGGGGAAGAAGCGAGCGCGGCCCGCCTCGAGCTCGAGCACCGACGTGCCCACGGCCTCCAGGAACCAGCGGTCGTGGGCCACGAGGACGACGGCGGCGTCGAGCCCGATCAGGTAGCCCTCGAGCCACTCGAGCGAGGCGATGTCCAGGTGGTTGGTGGGCTCGTCGAGGAGCAACAGGTCGGGGTCGCCGGCGAGCGCACGGGCGAGCGAGGCGCGGGTGAGCTCGCCGCCCGAGAAGCTCTCGAGTGGGCGGTCGAGGTCGCTGTCGGCGAAGCCGAGGCCGTGGAGGGGGTTCAGCGCGCGGGTGCGCCAGTTCCAGCCGCCGGCGTGCTCCAGGCGGGTCTGGGCAACGGCATAGCTCTGAAGGAGGCCCGCCTCGTCGGGGCTCTCCGCCATCGCGTGCTCGAGGCGGCGCAGACGCTCCTCCAGGGCAACGAGGTCGGAGCAGCCGGCTAGGACATAGTCGCGCAGGGTCAGGCCGCGCCCCCTTGGTGGCCGCTGGTCGTGCAGGGCCACCCGCGCGCCCTTCTCGAAGACGAGCTCGCCGCCGTCCACTCCGATCTGCCCGGCGACCATGCGCAGCAGCGTGGTCTTGCCCGCCCCGTTGCGGCCCGCCAGCGTCATGCGGTCGCCGCGCCCGAGCTTGAACGACACGCCACGAAACAGCGGCGCCCCCGCCACGTCCTTGTCCAGCGCGCTGGCAATCACAACGGCCATGACGCTCAATCGTCACATACGTCGCACACAGGGCGCGTACGCTCGCTCACCATCGGCGTGTGGGCTGTTCCAGTTCCGCATACGGTGACGGAGACGGCCCACACTCGGCGGACAGGGCGGTCCAGGCCCTCGCGGGTCGGCAGCACGGGGTCGTGTCGCAGGCGCAACTCATCGCAGCGGGGCTTTCGCGCCAGGGGATCCATAGGCGCGTCGAGGCCGGCTGGCTCGTGCCCCTGCACAAGGGCGTCTACGCGGTAGGCCACACGGCGCTAACGAATCACTCCCACTTGCTGGCCGCTGTTTACGCGTGCGGGGCAGCGGCGCTTGCGAGTCACCGCGCGGCAGGAGCGTTGTGGGGAATCCTCCGCGGCGCGCCGTCGATCGAGGTGACCGTGCCGCGCTCGCGCACAGCGCGCGACGGCATCCTCGTGCACCGCTCCCGGCGCCTCGACGACGAGGATCGGGCCGTCATCGACGGCATCCCGGTCACCAGCCTCGCCCGCACGCTCGTGGACCTGGCCGACGTGCTCCCCGAGAAGCGGTTGGCGGACGCCGTCAACGAGTCCGAGGTGCTGCGCCTCTTCGACCTCAGAAAGCTCGAGCGCGCACTCGCCCGAGTGCCCGGCCGTAGGGGCCGCCACAAGCTCAGACGCGTCCTGGCTGCCTACCAGGACGTGCAGCCCTTCACTCGCAGCCGAGCGGAGCGCCTCGTCTTCCGGATGTGCGTGGACCACCACCTTCCAAAGCCCCGGGTGAACGCGTGGGTCGAGGGCTACGAGGCGGACTTCTTCTGGCCCGAGGCGAACCTTGTGCTGGAAGTGGATGGCGATGACGTTCACCGCACCAAACGAGCGTTCCACGAGGACCGCGCCCGTGACCGGGCGCTGGCCACAAAGGGCATCCACGTCGTACGAGCCACCTGGCGCGACCTGACGCGAGGCGAGGCCCAACTCGCGCTCCAGCTACGGAGAATCGTTGCCGTCCGGCGCCACCGCTAACGTCTATTGGTCGTGCCCGAGTTCCGCGTCAACCCCGGCTACAAGCCGGTCGCCGACCAGCCCGAGGCCACCGCCGGCCTCGCGCGCGGCATCGAGCAGGGCGACCGGTTCCAGACGCTCCTGGGGGTCACGGGCTCCGGGAAGACCGCGACGATGGCGTTCGCGATCGAGCAGGTTCAGCGTCCGGCGCTCGTGATCGCCCACAACAAGACGCTGGCCGCCCAGCTCTGCAACGAGTTCCGCGAGCTCTTCCCCCAGAGCGCCGTCGAGTACTTCGTCTCCTACTACGACTACTACCAGCCCGAGGCCTATGTCCCGAGTCAGGACCTCTACATCGAGAAGGACTCCTCGATCAACGAGGAGATCGACCGCCTGCGGCACTCCGCCACCAGCGCCCTGTTCGCCCGCCGCGACGTGATCGTCGTCGCCTCGGTCTCCTGCATCTTCGGCCTCGGCTCGCCGGATAAGTACAACGCCCAGGTCACGCTGCTGCGGCGGGGCGAGATGACCGACCGCGACGAGGTCCTGCGCAAGCTCGTCGACAACATGTACACACGCAACGACGCCGCCCTCGGGCGCGGCACCTTCCGGGTCAGGGGCGAGACGCTCGAGATCTTCCCGGCGTACGCGGAGTCGGCCTACCGTGCCGTCTTCTTCGGCGACGAGATCGAGCTGATCCAGCACTTCGACCCGCTGACCGGCGAGGTCATCCAGGAGGTCGAGCACGCCGGCATCTGGCCGGCCACCCACTACGCCACCGACCGGCCCACGATCGAGCGCGCCATCGGCGAGATCCGCGACGAGCTGGAGGCGCGCACGAAGGAGCTGGAGGAGCAGGGCAAGCTGCTCGAGTCGCACCGGCTCCGCCAGCGCACCCAGTTCGACATGGAGATGCTGCGCGAGCTCGGCTTCTGCAACGGGATCGAGAACTACTCGCGCATCCTCGACGGCCGCGCCCCCGGGGAGCGCCCGTTCTGCCTGCTCGACTTCTTCCCGGACGACTTCGTCATCTTCATCGACGAGTCCCACCAGACCGTGCCGCAGATCGGCGGCATGTACGAGGGCGACCGCTCGCGCAAGCAGACGCTCGTGGAGTACGGGTTCCGGCTGCCGAGCGCGCTCGACAACCGCCCCCAGACCTTCGACGAGTTCATGGAGCACACGAACCAGCTGGTGTTCGTGTCCGCCACGCCGGGCGAATTCGAGCGCAACCACTCGAGCTCGATCGTCGAGCAGATCGTGCGGCCGACCGGGATCGTCGATCCCGAGGTGGACGTGCGCGAGACCCGCAACCAGATCGACGACCTGATGGAGGAGATCCGCAAGCGGGTCGAGTCGGAGGAGCGCACGCTGGTCACGACGCTGACCAAGAAGATGGCGGAGGACCTGACCGACTACCTGCTCGAGTACGGCTTCAAGGTGCGCTACCTGCACTCCGAGATCGACACGCTCGACCGGATCCAGATCATCCGCGAGCTGCGCCTGGGCGAGTTCGACGTGCTGGTCGGCGTGAACCTGCTGCGCGAGGGGCTCGACCTGCCGGAGGTGTCGCTGGTCGCGATCCTCGACGCCGACAAGGAGGGCTTCCTCCGCGGCGAGACCTCGCTGATCCAGACCATCGGCCGCGCGGCCCGCAACGTGCGCGGCACCGTGATCATGTACGCCGACAAGGAGACGGCGGCGATGCGCAGCGCGATCGAGGAGACGGACCGGCGGCGCGCGATCCAGGTCGCCTACAACGAGGAGCACGGCATCACTCCGGCCACGATCCAGAAGGGCATCTCCGACATCACCGACTTCCTCATGATGGAGTCGAAGGTGCCCGCCGGACGCGGCCGGCGCCGCCGCGACGGCGAGGGGATGACCGCCGACGAGATCCGGCGCACGATCGTGGAGCTCGAGGAGGAGATGCTGGCGGCGGCGGACGACCTGCGCTTCGAGTACGCGGCCAAGCTGCGCGACGAGATCAAGGCTCTCCGCCGGGAGCTCGAGGAGGCGGAGGCGGAAGCCGGCGCGTAGGATGGTCGTCGTGCCGCTCGCCGCGAAGCGCGCCGGATGCGCGCTCCTCGCATCCCTTGCCGTACTCGCTCTCTCGGCACCCGCCGCCGGCGCGGCGGACGCGGAGCTGGTGTCCGTGTCGGCGGGCGCGAACGGCGCGCAGCGGATGCTCTACCGGGTCGGTCCGTTCCGGGTCACTCCCGGGCAGAACGAGATCGGCAACCGCATCGTCGCCGAGAAGCCGGCGGTGGACGGCTGGATCACGCGCATCCGGCCCGACCTGGTCTACACGAACGGCAGGGTGCCGGGGGTCGACGTGATCCACCTGAACCACGGCGTCTGGCTCAACCTCAGCCGGCCCGACACCACGTGGCCCGGGCTACCGGAGCGCTTCTTCGCCGTGGGCGAGGAGAAGACGATCTTCACGTTTCCCAGGGGCTACGGCTACGAGTACCGCGCCTCGGATACGTGGCTCCTCAACCACATGATCCACAACCTCACGCCGGTCCCGACCGAGGTCTACATGGTGTACGAGATCGACTTCATCCCAAGAACGTCGCCGCGGGCGCGCGGGATGCGGCCGGTGCGGCCGGTGTGGATGGACGTGGAGAACGGCAGCGCCTACCCGGTGTTCGACGTGAGGAAGGGGGCCGGGTCCCGCGGGCGCTTCACGTACCCGCGCGACGTGCAGCGTGCCTACGCCGGGCGCGGGCGGCTAAACGAGTGGGTGGCGGACCGCGACGGGGTGCTGGTCGCGACGGCGGGCCACCTGCATCCCGGCGGCCTCCACACGGACCTCTACCTGCAGCGCCGGGGCGAGCGCGGCCGCGCCCACCTGTTCAGGTCGAAGGCGAAGTACTTCGAGCCCGCCGGGGCCGTGTCGTGGGATGTCGCGATGACGGCCACGCGCCCTGACTGGCGGGTGAGAGTGCGGCGCGGCGACGTGCTCTCGACCACCGCCACATACGCCTCCAGGCGTGCCGCGTGGTGGGAGTCGATGGGGATCATGGTCGCCTACATGGCCGACAGGGGGCCGGGGCGGAATCCCTTCAAGCGGCGCGTGAGCTTCCCCGGGCGGCCGACGCACGGCCACCTGATGGAGAACGACAACCACGGTGGCGGTCCGGCCGACCTGCCGAACCCGCTCCGGCTGCGGGACGGCGTGACCGTCGGCGGGCCGCTCGACATCCTGGACTTCAAGTTCACGCTCGGCAACCTGGGCCTGCCGGGAGTCGGGGGCCGTCCGCCGGTCGTGCGCCGGGGGCAGTCGATCACGTTCCGCAACGTCGACGACCCCAAGGCCGTCTACCACTCGATCACCTCCTGCAAGCCGCCCTGCAACCGGGAGACGGGGATCGCCTATCCGATCGCCGACGGTCCGGTGCAGTTCGAGTCCGGAACGCTGGGATCGGCCGTGCCGCCGGCGACCGGCCGGCTCGAGTGGCGTACGCCACGCAACCTCGACCGGGGCACCTACACGTACTTCTGCCGGATCCACCCGTTCATGCGGGGCGCGTTCCGGGTGAAGTAGGACGGCCGCGCCGAGCGGCCGTTACGCTTCGCCGCGCGATGGCCGGGCGAGAGGGGAAGGGCTCAGCGGGGCAGTCCGCGGCGGCGGCCGCGGCCGAGCAGGTGCGGGCGATCGTCGAAGCGGCCGAGCAGAGCGCAGCCGGGACGCGCGAGGCGGCGACCCGCCTGGGCGAGCGCGCCGAGGAGCTGGAGCGCCGGGTCGACGAGCTTGTCGAGGGGGTGCGCGGGGCGGTGGCCGGGCTGAGGGAGGAGCTGGCCGCGCTGAGGTCGGCCTCCGCGGGACCCGAAGCGGAGTTTCCGGCGCCTGCCGCAGCCGAGCCCATCGACGAAACGATCGCCGAGGCCGAGGCCGTCGCCGCCCGCGAGCCGGAGGTGGCGGACACCGGGGAGCAGCCGGCGGCGGCCCCGGACTCGGCCGCTCCCGAGGGCGCCCGGGTTCTCGCACTCAAGATGGCGCTCGACGGCACGCCCAGGGAGGAGACCGCCCGCTACCTGCGCGAGAACTTCGAGCTCGAGGATCCGGAAGCTCTGCTGGACGAGGTCTACGCCAAGGCCGGCGGCTGACCCTCAGCCGGAAGCCCGCTCAGCCCGTCGGCGAGGCCAGTTCGATGAGGTTCCCGTCCAGGTCGCGGACGTACGCCACGTCCTGCCCCCAGGGCTTGGTCGCCGGGGACGTCACCGCTTCCGCGCCTTCCCGCACGGCGCGATCGTAGGCCCCCGCCACGTCCTCGGTGACGAAGCACACCTCGAATGCGCTCGCGGCCGCTTCGCCCTCCGGCGGCCGGAACGCGCCGGGCAGGTTGGCCTCGGCGAGCGAGTGCGAGGCGAGGGCGAGCGTGGTGGTGCCGGTCTCGAGCTCGGCGTACTCGCCGCTCTCGTGCACGAACCGCCGCCGCTGGCCGAACGCGCGCTCGTACATCGCCACGCTGGCCGCCACATCCCGCACGTAGAGGATCGTGTACCCGAACCGCATCGACCGGGCAGACGCTACCGCCTCGCCGCTACGCGCCGGCGCTCGCCCCGCCGCCGTTGTCGAACCGGTCCAGCATGCGGAAGAGAGCCTGGCGCTGCGCCCGCATCTCGGCAACGAACTCGCGCGTGTGCGCCCTGATCGCCTCCGACGTCGCATCGGTGCCGGCTCGTATCTCCTCGGTGCCGGCTCGTATTTCCTCGGTGCGAGCGCGCATCTCGTCGGTCACGGCGTCGAACCGCCGGAACATCAGGTCCGTGGCCTTCTCGTGCCGGAGCAGCAGCTCCCGCATGAACTCGCGATCCTCGGGTTCCATGCTCAAGAGAATTCTTGCATGGCCACAATTCACCCCGGACGGTTTCGGGCGGCCCGGTACTTGCCCTCCTGCACTCCCTCCACCGCCAGCCGGGCGGGCTCGAACGACGGCCGTCGGCGCTTGCAGATCTCGGTCAGCGCGTAGTAGACGCTGCGGCCGGTCCGGTTGAGCGTCTCCCTCGCGCGCACCTCCCGGAGCTCGGGCACCCGGGCGAGCGCGAACTCGGCCTTGATCACCAGCCGCGCGGCCTCGGGATGCGCCGTCTGGCGCGCCAGGTCGCCGCATGTCAGGGCGTAGGGATTGCGGGCGACCTCGGCCGCGTGGTCGGGCGCCGGGGTCCCGCCAATGCGCGCCTCCTCCTCTCCGCAGCCGGTCGCCAGCGCGGCCAGAACGGCGAGGCCGAGGAGGCGGCGGCGGTGCACGCTCGGAAGGCTAGCCCAGGACTGGTGGGAACACAGGTTCGATCCAGGCCCGGCTCTACACTCGTTATCCGCGTGATGCAGAGTGAGGAAATCGTCGTCTCGGGGGCCCGGGAGCACAACCTCAAGGACCTCCACCTGAGGCTGCCGCGCAATTCGCTGATCGTGATCACGGGCCTCTCCGGCTCGGGCAAGTCGAGCCTCGCCTTCGACACGATCTACGCCGAGGGGCAGCGGCGCTACGTCGAGTCGCTGTCCGCCTACGCGCGGCAGTTCCTGGGCCAGATGGACAAGCCCGACGTCGACTCGATCGAGGGCCTCTCGCCGGCGATCTCGATCGACCAGAAGACGACCAGCCGGAACCCGCGCTCCACCGTCGGCACGGTCACAGAGATCTACGACTACCTGCGCCTGCTCTGGGCCAGGGTGGGGCATCCCCACTGCTACAACTGCGGCCGGCCGATCGAGGCCCAGTCCGCCGAGCAGATCATCGACCAGGTGATGACGCTCCCCGAGGGCACCAGGTTCATGGTGATGGCGCCGGTCGTGCGAGGCCGCAAGGGTGAGTACGGGAGGCTCTTCGAGGAGCTTCGCTCCGAGGGCTTCACGCGCGTGAAGGTGAACGGCGAGCTGCGCCGGCTCGAGGAGGACATCGTCCTCGACAAGAAGTACAAGCACGACATCTCGGTCGTGATCGACCGCCTCGTGATGCGCCCCGACCTGCGCAAGCGGCTGGCGGACAGCGTCGAGACGGCGGTTGCGCGCGCCGAGGGCCTCGTCGACGTCGAGGAGGTCGACACCGGGGAGGTGACCACCTACTCGGACCGCTTCATGTGTCTCCACTGCGGCACGTCGATGCCCGAGCTCGAGCCGCGCATGTTCTCGTTCAACTCGCCGCACGGCGCCTGCCCGCGCTGCACCGGGCTCGGCTCCCAGATGGAGATCGACCCCGAGCTGATCGTCCCGGACCCGTCGCTGACCCTGAACGACGGGGCCATCCTGCCGTGGTCCACCAGCGCGTCGAGCTACTACGAGCAGATAACGCAGGCCATCGCGGACAAGTGGGAGGTGGACATGGACACCCCCTGGGAGGAGCTCTCCGAGCAGGTCCGCCGCTGCTTCCTGTACGGCACGAACGGCGACAAGGTCTACGTCTCCTACCGCAACCGCTACGGGCGCAAGCGCTCGTACATGACCACCTTCGAGGGGATCGTCCCCAACCTCGAGCGCCGCTACCGCGAGACCGACTCGGACTGGTCGCGCGAGAAGATCGAGGAGTACATGACGCTGCGCCCCTGCCCGGAGTGCAAGGGGGCGCGGCTGCGGCCGGAGTCGCTCGCGGTGACCGTCGGCGGCCTGGGCGTCCACGAGTTCACGCGCATGTCGGCCAAGCGCTCGATCGGCTGGCTCGAGGAGCTCGAGCTCTCCGACACGGAGCGCCAGATCGCGCGCATGATCCTGCGCGAGATCGACGAGCGGCTGCGCTTCCTCGACAACGTCGGGGTGGGCTACCTGTCGCTCGAGCGCGCGGCGGCCACGCTGTCGGGCGGCGAGGCGCAGCGGATCCGGCTCGCCACGCAGATCGGCTCGTCGCTGGTGGGCGTGCTGTACATCCTCGACGAGCCCTCGATCGGGCTGCACCAGCGCGACAACGAGCGCCTCATCGGCACGCTCGAGCGGCTGCGCGACCTGGGCAACACGGTGATCGTGGTGGAGCACGACGAGGGCACCATGCGCGCGGCCGACCACCTCGTCGACCTCGGCCCGGGCGCCGGCGAGCACGGCGGGTGGCTGGTGGCCGACGGCCCGCCCGACACGGTCATCGGCTCCGCCGAATCCCTGACCGGCCAGTACCTCTCCGGCAACCTCACGATCCCGGTGCCGAAGAAGCGGCGCCGCCCGTCCGGCTACATCGAGGTCGAGGGGGCGTCCCAGCACAACCTGCGCGGCATCGACGTGAAGATCCCGCTGGGCGTGTTCTGCGCCGTCACGGGCGTGTCGGGCTCGGGCAAGTCCACGCTGGTCAACGAGATCCTCTTCAAGGCGGTCGCCAACCGCCTCCACCGCGCCAAGCAGCGCCCCGGCGCCCACCGGCGCCTGCGCGGCCTGGACGAGATCGACAAGATCATCAACATCGACCAGTCGCCGATCGGGCGCACCCCGCGCTCGAACCCGGCCACCTACATCGGCCTGTTCGACCACATCCGCGACCTCTACTCGCGCACCCAGGAGGCGCGGGCGCGCGGCTACAAGCCGGGGCGTTTCTCGTTCAACGTGAAGGGCGGGCGCTGCGAGGTCTGCCGCGGCGACGGTCAGATCAAGATCGAGATGCACTTCCTGCCGGACGTGTACGTCCCGTGCGAGCAGTGCCACGGCAAGCGCTACAACCGCGAGACGCTCGAGGTGCGCTTCAAGGGGAAGACGATCGCCGACGTGCTCGACATGACGGTGGAGGAGGCCGTGGACTTCTTCCAGCACATCCCGAAGATCGCGCGCCGCCTGGTGGCGCTGCACGACGTCGGCCTCGACTACATCCGCCTGGGCCAGCCGGCCACCACGCTGTCGGGCGGGGAGGCGCAGCGGGTGAAGCTGGCGAGCGAGCTGTGCAAGGTGGCGACGGGCCGGACGCTCTACATCCTGGACGAGCCGACAACCGGGCTGCACTTCGCCGACGTGCACCGCCTGCTGGAGATGCTCGACCGCCTGGTCGAGCAGGGCAACACCGTGGTGGTGATCGAGCACAACCTGGACGTGATCAAGACGGCCGACCGCATCATCGACCTCGGCCCGGAGGGCGGAGACGATGGCGGAGCGGTGGTCGCACACGGAACGCCCGAACAGGTGGCCGCGGCAGCGGACCGCTCGCACACAGGCAGCTTCCTGGCGAACGTCGTGAAGCCGACGGCGCCGCGGAAGCGCCGGGGCGCGCGGGCGAAGGTGCCGGCCGCCGCCTGAGGGCCCGCCAAAATGAGACATATAGATGCACTCCGGGTATGCTTTGCTGCATGCGCACGACGGTCAGGTTGGACGATGACCTCCTGAGGGAGGCCAAGGCCCTCGCCGCCCGCCGGGGCCGAACCCTCACCTCGCTCATCGAGGACGGACTTCGCGAGCAGCTTCTCCGAGCCGAGGAATCGCCGTTGCGGGGCGAAATCGAGCTTCCCACGTGGAGTGGCGGTCAACTGCGGCCCGGCGTCGACCTGGACGACAGCGCCGCGACACGGGACCTGCTGGACGAGGAGGACGAGGACCGGGCGCGGTGATCCTGCCGGACGTCAACGTACTCGTGTACGCGTTCAACGAGGACGCCCGCGACCACGCTCGCTACAGGACGTGGCTCAGCCAGACGGTGAAGGCCCCGGAGCCGTACGCCATCAGCGAGCTCGTATTGAGCGCGGTGGTCAGGCTCGTCACGAATCCGAGGATCCTGGAGCGGCCGGCCTCGATCGATCAGGCGCTGGAGCTCGTCGAGGGCGTCGTCGCGGCGCCGAACTGCGTGCGGCTCGGGCCGGGGCGGCGCCACTGGTCGATCTTCACGAATCTGTGCCGCACGGCTCGAGTCCGTGGCGGCACGGTGACCGACGCCTACTTCGCCGCCCTGGCGATCGAGTCGGGCAGCGAGTGGATCACCGCCGATCGCGGGTTCGCTCGCTTCCCGGGTCTTCGCTGGCGGCATCCGCTCGACGCCGCTGAATAGCCCGGCCGGTCGGTGGCCCGCAGTCGGCCGACATCGCACATTCTGGGTGCCCCGCCGAAGGTCCCCTTAAAGACAGATCGCGCCGCTGGTACCGGCGACGGGCGTGGGCCACCGCTCAGTCGAGGTTGTTGGCTCTCTCCGCCGTTTGCGCGCCGGTCGCGCCGGGCGCCACGCTGTGCGCACTCTCGGAGCGATGGGGCCAGAGGTGAGCACCTCTCCCGCGGGGGGCCGGCCCGGGGCCGGCCCCCCCGGAGGCTTTGGGGCTACGGAGCGGTGTACGCCCAGGTGCCTCGCGCGTCCACCTGCCCAATCGCCACGGCGCTGGCAAGGATCGTGAAACCCCACCGGTTCTCGGCGGCATTGGCCGTGTACTGAAAGCCGCCGTAGTTGTTGAGGTTGCTGTTGACGCTGCCTCGATAGATGCACACTTTTCCAGCGGGTGCGGTGGGGTCGCCCACGCTGCCGGTGCAGGTCGCGTCCGCATCGGTGGCCCCGGCTGTCCCGGCTCCGAAGTTGATCTGGTTGGCGCTCAGGCCTGCAGGCGCCGGAACCTGGAACTGCACCGTCTCCCCAAACTGGTCGGTAGCTGCCGCAGCATCATCCGTTATGCCCCAGGCACCGGTGATGGTCTTGCCTGACGGAATGTCGCCGCTGTAGCGGCGGTAGTCGTTGGCGGCCGCTCCGCCGAGGTTGGTGGCGTTATTGGCCGTCTGGGCGCTGTTCGCTGTGTTGGCGCTGTTCGCCGCGTTGGCCGACGGCACCTGCCCGAGCGTGGATTCGTTGATGTCCGCGCCCGTCAGCGAGTCGTCCTTGACCTTCGCCCCGGTGAGAGTGCCGTTCTTGACCTTCTTGTTGGTCACTGCGCGATTCGCGAGGTCGGACGTCTTGACGGCGCCCTTCTTGAGGTCGCCGGAGTCGACCGTGTTCTTGCCGGGCAGTGCGACCGCCGTGCCCGACAGCGCCGCCAGGAGCGCCACGAAGGCGACGATCATCGCCGGCGTCGGTCGGCGCGAGTAGAGCCGTTTCATGCAGGTACCTCCATTGGGTTGGAGAGCCAGAGTCCAGCGCGCGATCCTCTGCCGTTTGACCCAGCGAAGTCAACGGCTGACGATCGGCTGCACGGAAAATCGCGTGGAATTTGCGGCGATCTTCAGGCGGGCGACGGAATCGCCGAACGTTTGGCTAGGCGCCGGTCTCGCGGGTGCGGCGCAGCTTTCGCACCGCCTGCACGACCTCCATCCGCGTCCGGGCGCGGGTGGCGGCCTGCATCAGGGTGGGCGTCTCGGTCGTGTCGGCGATGCCGATCGAGCACGTCACGGGGGCCGCGGGGTGGGTCGTGGTCGCGGTCTCCAGGGCGTCCTCGAAACGGCGTGCCCAGGTGGTCGCGCTGCGTGCGTCGGTCGCGTGCAGCAGCACCGAGAACTCGTCCGGGCCGGTTCTGGCCACCTCGTCCACTCCCCGGATGCTTCGGCGCAGCGCGTCCGCGCAGTGCCGCAGCATCTCCGTTCCCGCCGCCGCTCCGTGACGGGCGTTCGCGTCGCCCAGCCCGTCCAGGTCCAGCACCGCCACCGCCAGCGTCTCGTCCGTGCGGGCGCGGCGCAGCTCCTCGCGCGTCAACATCGCCTCGAACTGCTCGGCGCCGGCCAGTTCGGAGAGCGGGTCCATCCCCACGTTCATCGGCCCGTATGGCACCACTCTGAAATCCTGCCGCGTGTGTCGAACGCCCGCCTGTGGTGGCAGAAATGGCGCTGGTACGAGCGGAGCTCGCTGCCCTGGAACCGCGCCCGCATCCACCGCGAGTTCGCGCGGAGGCGCGCGTTCGTGCGCTGGCCCGTCCATGGCAACGTGCTCGAGGCGTTCCGCGAGGGCCGGCTCGAGGTGGGCGAGCACGCCCTGCTCGAGCCGCACGTCTGGCTGACGGCGCCGGCCGAGGGGCGCATCCGGATCGGCACCGGCACCTTCCTCAACATCGGCGTGATGGTCGCCGCCGTCGACGTGGTCGAGATCGGCGACCACTGCATGTTCGCCAACGGCTGCTTCGTCACGGACGCCGACCACCGATTCGACGACCCGGATCGGCCCGTGCCGTGGCAGGGCTTCTCGAGCAAGGGTCCGACCCGGATCGGCGACAACGTCTGGTGCGGCGCAAACGTCGTGATCACGAGCGGGGTGACCGTGGGAGAGCGCTCCGTGATCGGCGCCAACAGCGTCGTCACGACCGACATCCCGCCGTTCTCCCTCGCCGCGGGGGTGCCCGCCCGGGTGCTGCGCCGGATCGAGTACCCGGAGCGGATCAGCACATGACGATCAGGTGGAAGGGGCGGTTCGCCTCCGCGCCATTGGTGCCGTTCTCAGTGCGGATTGTGACGCCGTTCGCGTTCGACGCCAGCGAGGTCACGCTGATCTGGCTGTTCTGCGGCGGCCCGCCCGCGCCGGGGTTGCCGATCGTCGCGAAGTAGCCGCAGCCGCGGATGTCGGCGTTGAAGATCACCTGGTAGCGGCCGTCGCCGGTGCGGGCCACTGAGCTGATGTCCCGGCCCCGGACCAGCTGACCGCCTCCGGTGAGCACGGCGAAGCGCGCGCCGCCATGGGCAACCAGGGCGGTCCCCACCGGGCCGAGCGACGACTCCTTGATCGACCCGCCGCCGAGCCGGTCCCTGCGGACCTCGTTGCCGGTGAGCGAGCGGTTGCGGATGTCCTTCGCCGTCACCGAGTTGTTGCGGATCTGCTTGCCGGTGACCACGAGCGCGTAAGCGGAGCCGCCGAGCGACATGACGAGGGCCACGAGGGCCACGACCATCGCGGGCGAGGGCAGCAAACGTCGGAACATCGAGACCTCCACTTCGGGGCATGGATGGGAGTACGGACAACCCATCCATTGCCCCGAAGTTGCGTGCTGCTAGGCGGAGCCCAGCAGCACCACGGAGAGGCGCACGTCGGTGAAGTCCATGTCCCCGACGTCGTCGCTGCATGCGACCGTGAAGGTGTGGTCGCCCGCCGGGAGCACGGGGGTCACCAGCGTCGTGGCCGAGAGCGCCTGCTCGTGGAAGGCGTCGGTTTGATGCGACAGCGAGCCCTCCTCGCTCGGAGAGGTGAACGCGGCTCCGTTGTGGTTGATGCGGCACAGGCCCCGGACCGAGCTGCCGGCCGGGTTGTCGCTTGTCGACGATGGCGGCGCTGCCGATGGTCGCGGCTGCGTATCCGACGCCGCCGAGCGCCATGAACAGCGCGAGGCAGGCCACGACGAGTGCGGCGGACGGACGGCGAGAAGCGATGCGATGCATGTGAGCCCCCTTGTGGACGGTGGTTGACACCGGTCCAACCGGCGGGGGCGCCCCGGATTACGCCGGCGGTGTCAGCCGACCACCTGCACGACCACCGTGCGCCGGCGCGGGCGGTCGTCGAAGTCGAGCAGCACGAGCTGCTGCCACGTGCCGAGCTCGAGCCGCCCGTCCCGCACCGGGACGGTCTCCGAGGGGCCCACGATCGCCGCGCGGATGTGGGCGTGCGAGTTGGTGTCGTCGTTGAGGCGGTTGTGCGCGTAGTCCCCCTGGGCGGGGACCAGGCGCTCCAGCGCCGCGCGCAGATCCTGCACCCCGCCGGGCTCGTGCTCCATCGCGGTCACCGCCGCGGTCGACCCTGGCACGAAGACCGAGACCACGCCGCTCTCGACGCCGGCGGACTCGATCACGCTCTGCACGCCCTGCGTGAGATCGATCACGTCACCGTCGCCCTCGGTCGAGAAGCGCAGGTGCCCGGTGTGGACGGTCACGGACGGCGGGTCAGAGCGAGAGGCCGCCGGTGAACGGCTCGCCGGTCCCCTCGCCGAGCAGGTCGTGCAGGCGCTCGAGCTCGTCCGGGGCGATCGTGTAGCCGTGCTCGGGCTCCGGGTAGCGGCGCGAGCGGACGTCGTCGGCAAACGCCTTCACGCCCGCGATCATCTCGTCGCGCACGTTGGCGTAGCGCTTGACGAACCGCGCCGCGTGGCCGGAGTAGATGCCGAGCAGGTCGTGGAAGACGAGCACCTGGCCGTCGGTGGCGGCGCCAGCGCCGATGCCGATCACCGGGATCCGCATGCGCGGCATGATCACCTCGCTGAGCGCGCTCGGGATGGCCTCGAACACGACGGCGAAGGCGCCGGCCTCCTGCAGGCCGAGGGCGTCGCGCATCACCTCGATCGCCCGCTCGGCCGTGCGGCCCTGCGAGCGGTAGCCGCCCAGCGCGGAGGCGCTCTGGGGCGTGAGCCCGACGTGGCCCATCACGGGGACGCCGGCCGCCACGATGGCGCGGGTGCGCTCCACCGAGCTGCCGCCGCGCTCGAGCTTGACCGCGTCCACGCCGGCCTCCTTCACGAAGCGCTGCGCGTTGTGGATCGCGTCCTCGTTCGAGGCCTCGTAGGAGCCGAACGGCATGTCGCCGACCAGCAGCGGCGTCGAGAGCCCGCGGCGCACCGCCGCCGCGAGCATGAGCAGCTCGTCGAGCGTCACCGGGAGCGTCGAGGGATAGCCGAGCACGGTCATGGCCCCGGAGTCGCCGACGAGGACCACGTCCACGCCCGCCTCCTCCACCACCTGGGCGCTCGGGTAGTCGTACGCGGTCACCATCGCGATCGGCTCGCCGAGCGCCTTCTTCTCGGCGAGCTTGGTCAGGGTGATCGCCGGTCGCTGGGTGGGACGGTGGCTCATCTCGTTCCTCCGAGGATCGTGTTGTCGATCAGCCGCGCCCGGCCGACGTGGGCCGCCACGGCGAGCAGGGTCGAGCCGTTCACGCGCTCGACTGGGGAGAGATCGGTTGCGGACAGCAGCTCCAGGTACTCCGGGTCGATGCCATGGGCGTCGAGCTCGCCGCGGGCCGCCTCCAGCACCGCGGCGGCCTCGACGCGGCCGGACTCGACCGCGGTCTCGGC
>JBOGXT010000675.1:0-3246 GCA_050694635.1 Thermoleophilaceae bacterium | reverse complement strand
GAACAGGGCCGCCGAGGCGACGGCGGCCAGCGCGAGCGCGAGCGGCGGGCCGAGCAGCCAGGCGAGCGGCGGCGAGACGATCGAGTAGGCGGGCGTGTGGTGACCGCCGTACCACTGGCCGTTCCAGATCGCAAACCCCTCCTCGCCGAACAGGTCGGCGCGGAAGGTGTGGGCGGCCAGGTCGACTGTGCGCGGCTCCCAGATCAGGTAGACGGCCGCGAAGGCGATCGCCACGGCCACCGGGGCGACGTGCCATGGATCGATGCGCCGAAGCCAGGCTCGCGCGCCCTGTTCGAGCTCACGGGCGCGCGGACGCGGCGGCGCCGTGACGGCGGCGAGGACGGCACGGAGCACGCCAGGGAACTTAGCCTAGAAACGCGGCGACCCGCTCAACAATCTGCGGCCGGTCGAGCCACGGCCAGTGCCCCGCGTCGATCTCCTCGAGCTCGACCTCGCCGCCGAGCGCCTCGGCGTAGCGGTGGCCGAACTCGGCGCCGATGTAGGGGTCGCGCGTGGGCCACGACACGAGCGCCGGGCAGCGCAGCTCGCCGAGGCGCTCGCCGTGCCCCGCCAGCACCTCCGGCGCCGCCGAGCGGTAGAGCTTCAGGATCGCCCGCTGGGTGCCGTGGTCGAAGTCGTCGTAGGCGCGGTCGGCGATCTCCCGCGGCAGCGAGCGGCGGAAGCCGAGGCGGGTGGCGAACCCCATCGTCAGCTCGCCCACCACGGGCGTCCGCCACGCCCGGGCCACGCGGTGCCAGCGGTAGCCGGGCAGGAACGGGACGCAAGCCGTCAGCACGATCCGCTCGACCAGCTCCGGGCGCCGCTGCGCGAGGGCCAGGCCAACCGCTCCCCAGTCGTGCATCACGAGCGATACGCGCTCGAGGCCAGCGTGCGCGCAGAAGGCCTCCAGGAAGCGGTCGTAGCCGTGGATCGAGTAGTCGAAGTCGCCGGGCTTCGCGGACGACCCGAAGCCGGGCAGGTCGGGCGCCACGCCGCCCGTGCGCGCGAGGAACGGCGCCCAGTCCCAGCTCGCCGTGGGCACGCCGTGCAGGTAGAGGATCGGGGCGTCGCCGGCCTGGCGCCAGCAGACCTCCAGCCCGGCCACCTCGGCGCGGCGTTCGGCGACGTCCACGCGCGGCTTCATACCATCCCGCCACTTCATGGCCGACCGTCGCAGGCTGCGCAGAATCGTCAACAGGCTCGCCGCCGAGTACGGCCGCCCGGTGCTGCGCCCGCACCGGGCGCCGGTCGACGAGCTGGTGCTCACGGTGCTCTCCCAGAACACGAACGACCGCAACCGCGACGTGGCCTACTCGCGCCTGCGCGAGCGCTTCCCCTCGTGGGACGAGGTGCGCCACGCGCCGCTCGAGGAGGTCGAAGAGGCGATCCGGCCGGGCGGGCTGGCCCCGACCAAGTCGGTGCGGATCCGGCAGATCCTCGCGGCCCTCGGCGACGACGACCTCGCGCACCTCGCCGACGACCCGCTCGACGAGGCGCGCGCGGAGCTGTGCGCACTTCCGGGCGTCGGCCGGAAGACGGCGGCGTGCGTGCTGCTCTTCTCGTTCGGCCGCCCAGACGTGCCCGTCGACACTCACGTCTACCGGGTCGGCGGCCGGTTGGGGCTGTGGCCGCAGAAGGCGCCCTTCGACCGCGTGCACGACGAGCTCCTGCGGTTGTGCGGCGACGACGGCGACTTCGCGTACCAGGCGCACGTGCTGCTGATCCGGCACGGCCGGCGCACCTGCGTGGCGCGAACCCCCCGCTGCGCGGAGTGCCCGCTGAAGCGGATGTGCCCCGAGGGCAAGCGCCGGCTGGCGGCCGCCCGCACGTGAGCGAGACCACGCTTCGCCGCGCGGCGGAGGTCGCGCTGATCGCCATCGCGGCCATCTGGGGGCTGACCTTCGTGATGGTCCAGGACGCGATCGAGCTGCTGCCGACGATGGCCTTCCTCGCCTATCGCTTCATCCCCGCCGCCCTGATCGTCGCGCTGATCTTCTGGCGCCCGCTGCGCCGGCTGCCGGCCGCCGGGTGGCGCGCGGGCCTCGTGATGGGCGTGTTCCTGGCCGGCGGCTACATCTTCCAGACGCTCGGGCTCGAGGAGACGAGCGCGTCGAACACGGGCTTCATCACCGGGCTGTTCGTGGTGCTCACTCCGGTGCTGGGCGCGGTCTTCCTTCGCCACCGCATCTCGGCGATCGCCTGGATCGCCGCCGGCGTGGCGATGCTCGGGCTCTGGCTCCTCTCGGGCGCCGGCGGCGAGTTCGACCTGCGCGGCGACGGGCTGGTGCTGCTGTGCGCCTTCTCGCTGGCCGCCCACATCCTCGCCACGGCCGACGCCGTGCGGCGCTTCGACGTGGGCGCCCTACTCGCGGTGCAGCTCGGCGTCGTCGGCCTCGTCTCGGTGGCGATCGCGGCGGCCGCCGGACAGCTCGAGCGGCCGGAGGGCGCCACGGTCTGGTCGGCGCTGCTCGTGACCTCGCTCGTGGCGAGCGCGCTCGGCTTCTTCGTGCAGTCGTTCGCCCAACAGCACGCGCCGCCCGCCCGCACCGCGCTCATCCTCGCCTCGGAGCCGGCGTTCGCGGGGCTGTTCGGCTGGCTCCTGAACGACGAGCGGCTGACCGCCACCGGCTGGCTCGGCGCCGGCCTGATCATGGCGGCGATCGTCGCCGTGGAGATAGCGCCGCGCCTGCGCCCGCCGCGACCGCTGCCGGAGGGCTGATGCGGTACCCGCTCCTGCTGGCGCTCCCGTTCCTGATCGGCATCGCCGTGCTCCAGGGGCTGACGGTCGAGATCGACACCTTCCACGGCACCGACGCGCGGGTCTACCAGCTGCCGACGATCCTCCAGCTGAGCGAGCGGCTCGACTTCTCCGACTACCCGTCGGCCCAGACGCCGCTCTACCACGTCGTGACGGCGGGCTGGGGGGAGCTCGTCGGCTTCGAGCTGTGGAAGCTGCGCCTGCTGAACGTGGCGATCTCCTACGCGATGGCGCTGGCGTTGCTGCGCCTGCTGCGGCGCGCCACGCCGCTGGACGAGCTGCCGGCGTTCGCGCTCACCCTGGCCTTCGTGCTGTCTCCGTACGTGCTCGGCGCCTCGTTCACGCTGCTCACGGACAACCTGGCGATCCTGTTCGCCCTCGTCGCGCTGGAGCGCATTCACGCGTACACGCGCGAGGCCTCGCTCGCCGCCTTCGCGGCGGCCTGCCTGGCGATCGGCGCCGCCGTCCTGACGCGCCAGTCGTTCCTC
>JBOGXT010000674.1:0-2035 GCA_050694635.1 Thermoleophilaceae bacterium | reverse complement strand
GCGTGTGCATGCCCGAGCCGTTCTCGCCGAACAGCGGCTTCGGCATGAAGGTCGCGTGCCAGCCGTACTTCATGGCGTACTCCTTGACCGTGATGCGGTAGGTCATGCAGTCGTCCGCCATCTTCAGCGCGTCGGCGTAGCGCATGTCGATCTCGTGCTGGCTCGGTCCCACCTCGTGGTGGGTGTACTCCACGTGGATGCCAAGCTGCTCGAGTGCCAGGACGGTCTCGCGCCGCACGTCCGAGCCGGCGTCGAGCGTGGTGAGGTCGAAGTAGCCGCCCTCGTCGAGGATCTCCGGCGCGGCGCCGTTCTCGGTCTTGGCGTTCCGGAAGTAGAAGTACTCGAGCTCGGGGCCGACGTAGAAGTTCGAGAACCCCATCGCCTCGGCGCGCTCGAGCGTGCGGCGCAGCACGTGGCGCGGGTCGCCCTCGTAGGGCTCGCGGCTCGGCGTGACGATGTCGCAGAACATGCGCGCCACGCCCTTGTCCTCGGGGCGCCACGGCAGCACGTTGAAGGTCGATGGGTCGGGCATCGCGATCATGTCCGACTCCTCGATCGCGTTGAAGCCGGTGATCGACGATCCGTCGAAGCCCATGCCGCCCTCGAACGCGTCGTCGAGCTCCTGGGCGTTGATCGAGAAGCTCTTCAACTGGCCGAGGATGTCGGTGAACCAGAGGCGGACGAAGCGGATGCCTCTGTCGTCGACGAACGACTTGATGTCATCGGCGGTCCGGGGCTGCTGGTCGGCCATTCGGCGGCTCCTTGGGCGAGGGGCGGGCGGCTTGCGAAGCCGGGAAGCCTAAAGACCTACAGCCAGGAGCGCGCCCAGACCTTCAGCGACCGCACCGCGGGCTCGAGCGCTCGGCCCTTCTCGGTGAGGCTGTACTCGATCCGCACCGGCAGATCGTGGCTGGTGCGCCGCTCGACGATCCCCTCCGACTCGAGCTCCTTCAGGCGCTCGGACAGGAGGCGATCCGACAGGTCGGGCACCAGCATCTTCACCTCGGAGAAGCGCAGCGGGCCGTCCAGCAGGACGAACACGATGGCGCCGGTCCAGCGCTTGCCGATCAGCTCGATCGCCGCGTGGTATGCCGAGCAGCATCTCTCCCGCTGCGAGGCGACCGTGGTCTCTTCCGCGGTGGCCTGCTCGGCCATCCCGTAATCGTAGCCGGAGACGATGCGGACGACCGACGGCATCAGGCGGCCTGCTGGAGGCGGGCGTCTTCGCTCGATCCGTCGCGCGGCACGTCGCTCGCCCGGGTGACGAGGTTGGCGAACGTGGCCAGCGCCACGTGGGCGATCGCCTCCAGGATCTGCTCGTCGGCCCAACCCGCCTCGCGCGCCTCCTCGTGCTTGTGTCGCGGCGGCGCGCCGTCCGACTCGAGCAGCGCCTTGACGAAGCGGAGCAGCGTGGCCTCCCGCTCGTCACGCGAGTCGAACTCGCGGGCGAGGGCGATCTCGTCGAGCCCGAGCCCCGAGTCGCGCGCCGTGCGCTGGAGGGTCGAGAGCCCGTATTCGCTGCCCTGGTGCTCGGCGACGGCGAGCGCGATGCGCTGCTGGGTCGCGTACGGGAGCACGCCGTTGCGCAGCTCGGAGCGGAAGCGCGCGTAGGCGCGCAGCACCGCCGGCGAGCCGGCGAGCACGCCGATGAAGTTGGGGAGCTGGCCGCCACCCGCGAGGGCGCCCTTCAGGATTGGGACGCTCCGCTCCGGGGCGGTTAGCTCGTCGTGGACCTGGAACCTGCTCTCCTTCGTCTTCATCGCTGCATCACTTTCCGCTCATGCTTACAGGCCGTAAGTATAGGCGCGGAAAGGCGTGCTGAACACGCCAATTGAGGCGTTTTCCCGCCTTTGTAAGGCGACGTACCTAGGCGTGCGCGGTCCCGGCCGCAACCGCCACCAGGAACAGGCCGAGCAGGAAGGCCCACAGGGCGATCCGGTCCGGCTGGGCCATCTGGGCCTCGACCACCGAACGGCGGCGACGCGCCGGCGTGGGCTGGCCGGCGATCCTGATCGTGCGGCGCTCGGCGGGAGGC
>JBOGXT010000673.1:0-5641 GCA_050694635.1 Thermoleophilaceae bacterium | reverse complement strand
AGCTCTCCCCGCGGGCCCGGCGAACGCTGCTGAGCGCGCACATCCTCGTCTCGGTTGGGCTGTTCGGCGACGTCGCCGGATTCCTGGCGGTCGCGATCCGCGCCGCCGGTACCGAGGACCCGGAGGTCCATCCCGGCCTGCAGGAGCGCTACCGGATCCTCGAAGGCCGGCTCACCTTCGAACTCGATGGCCAAGAGCGCCCAGCGGGTCCGGGCGACGATCTGGTAGTCGAGCCGGGCACGCGGCACCGCTTCGAGAACATCGGCCCCGGCCCCAGCCTCCTGCTGGTGGAGGCGCGGCCGCCCATGCGTCTGCAGGAATCGATCCAGGAGGGCGCTCGGATGACCGCTGACGGTCGCTTCACCGAAGGCGGCCGGCCCAAGACCCTGCCGGCACTGTTGCAGGCGGCGGATTTCTCGCTGCGCTATCGCGACACCGTGGTGCTCACCTCGCCGCCACCGGCGCTACAGGGCATGCTGTTTCGGCCGCTCGCCGCGCTTTACCGCTTGCGGCACACGAAGTGACGGGGCGGTCTCGATGAACGGAAGGCATGAGCAGATCGGTCGACCTGCACCGACGAGTCTGCCTGTGCTCGGCCGACGAACAAGGAGGCAGAGATGACCCGCAGTGTGGTCCGCGACCCGGTCAGCCGCGTGAGGATGAGCGTCGACCCAGAGGGCGAGAACCTGACCGTCGACAAGTGGATCGAGCCCGGAGGTGCGCTGCCGGCGCCGATCACCTCGGTGGTCGACGACATGACTTGGGCTCCGGTCAGAGGTGATGCAGGTACTCGGCGATTTCCCAGTCTGAAACCCAGGCGCGGTGGCGCTCGATCTCGAAGCGCTTGACCGCGAGGAACGTCTCGACGATCGGCGGGCCGAGCGTCCGGTGCAGGACCGTGTCGCACTCGAGCGCCTCGAGGGCTGCGTCGAGCGATGTAGGCAGGGCCGGGCCGATCAGCTCGCGGTCGGCGCGGTATGCATCACCGTCGACGGGCGGCGGCGGGATCAGGCTCTCCCGCACGCCGTGCGCACCGGCGGCCAGCACCGCGGCGATCGCGAGATACGGGTTCGCGGCGCCGTCGGCGACCCGGATCTCGATGCGCGTCGCGCCGCCGCGCTCCGGCGGGATGCGGATGAAGGTGCCCCGGTTGTCCCAGCCCCAGTTCGCGTGGGTGGGCGCCAGCGAGTCGGGCTGGATGCGCCGGTAGGCATTGATAGTGGGGTTGAGGAACGCCATCAGGCCCGCGGCGTGGGCGAGCACGCCGGCGGTGAACGCGCACAGCTCGGCGCTGACACCGTCCTCCTCGCCCGGCGCGTCGAACGCGTTGCGCTCGTCCCGGTTCACCGAGACGTGAAGATGTGTGCCCGAGCCACCCTGGTCGTTGAAGGGCTTGCCCATGAACGTGGCAACGAGGCCGTGCTGCGCCGCAATGTCCTTGACGGCCGCCTTCAGGCGGAACGCCCGATCGGCGGCCCGCAGCGCGTCGGTGTGGCGCAGGCTGATCTCGTACTGGCTGTTCATGAACTCGTGGTTAACGGCGCGGACCTCCAGCCCGAGCTGCACCAGGTCTCCGGTCATCTTCCGCACGACGCCATCCGGGTCGGCCTGTGGCCCAACCCTGTAGACCATGCTCGGTTGGTCGACGCGGCGCCGGATGCCGTGTGTTGCGGCCGGATCGCGCTTCACCAGGAAGAACTCGAGCTCGGGGCCCACTACCGGGTCCAGACCGATCGCCCTCAGGTCCTCCACGACCCGGCGCACGGTTCCGCGCGGGTCCGGGATGGGCGTTCCGCCCTCAGCCGGCTCGAGATTTGCCAAGCAGCTCGCCACCCCGGGCTCCCAGGGCAGCGTTGTCATGGTCGTCATGTCAGGGCGGGCGATGAGGTCCGGATAGCCCTCGTCCCGGCCGACCACGGGAGTGTGGCGCAGGTCGGTGCCCATCACCGCCGTGCAGAAGCCAAGACCCTTCTCGAGCACGTGGTCGAATTCCGCGATCGGTACGTCCTTGCCGCGGGCGACGCCGTGGAGGTCGGGGTAGAGCACGCGGATCGACGTAACCGGCGTACCGGTTGGGCCTTCGGTGGTGGTTTCCCCGGCGACGATCGCCGCGGGCCGGGAGTCGGTGCGCACGAGAAAGCAGCCTAAGCCAGACGGATGCTTCCGGCGCCGTGCATGCGCAGGTGGTCCAGCGCAGTGCCGCTCGCTTCGCGGAGGCGCAGCCGCTCGACGAGCGGTGCGTAGCGCCCTCCGGCCAAGCCGTCCGCTAGCACGGCCGCGCCCTGCGCTGCCGTCTTGGCGCGCGGGCCCAGCCCCCTGGCGGCCGAGACGGGAGCCACACCCGCGAGCCGTTCGGTCAGCGCGTCGAGCAGGCCCGTAGCGCCCGCCAGGCGGCCGGCGACGAGAATCTCGCGCGGCGCGGGAACCGAGACCGTCAGGGCGAGTGCGGCCTTCACCGCGCCCTCCTCTAGCGCGAGCCATCCCTCACCGTGGCTGGGATCGCCGCGCAGCGCCTCGAGCATCCCGGGGGCGGAGAGATCAAGCTCCCCGCGCGGGTCCAGCGCCCCGCCGCTGAAGACGGTCTCCTTGGAGAGTGCCGCGCCCAGCAGGTAGGCCACCTCCGCGTCGAGCGCCCCGCAGGAGCGGCCCCCGATCGGCGCGCAGGAGCCGCCGAGCCCGTCGACGATTTGGCCGCGGTCGATCGCAAGTGCGGCGCTGAAGCCGCCGCCGAGCTCGAGCATGATGAACGAGGTCTCCTCGTAGGCCAGGCCAAGCCGATCCGCCTGGTCGACGATGCACAGCGCCGCGCTGGCGACCTTGTCCGCGGTCCCGAGGTCGATGCGGTTCCACTTGCGGTACTCCGGGACCGTGGGCAGGTGGATCGCTCCCGGGCCGAAGACCAGTGGCAGTCCGGCGCCGATGAGCGCGCGGATCATCGCGCGCATGCCGGCGATGCCCGCGCGGGCGCCCGCGTGATCGCTCCGCAGCAGCAGCATGAGCGCGAGCTCGCGCTCGCCGACCCGCTCGCCCGGAACGATCGGCAGCCCGTAGCCGGCGGGGCCGAGCACGAGGTCGAGGGGGCGGTGAGCCACGAGCGCATCGACCAACGGTGCCGGGTCGAGTGCCAGATCGGCCGACCGGAAGCTCTGGTCGAGCAGCACCTCGCCGCCGTCGAGCGCGCACACATCGATGGAGACGGTCCCGGGGTCAACGCCGGCCACCCGCGGACCGGGCGTCGACTCAGACGATCTCTTTGGCCACGGCGTAGACGCCATCGGAGTTGAGCACGAGGTCGTTGCGCTCGAAGAGCCGGCGCAAACAGGCCTTGTGCGCCTTCATCTTCTTGCCGCCGACGGCCAGTGCCCCGAGGACGAGCTTCCCGTCCCGCTCCACGAGATCATCTCCGGCCTCGACGCTCTCGATCCCGAGCGGCTCCGCCGCGTTGTAGTCGGCCAGCAGCTCGATCGTCGGGCTCGCGCTCCACACCTTTTGGCGCAGCACCTGTACGCCGGCCGGCCCTGCGGCCAGTACGATGTTCACCCCCTCCAGCGCCGCCTCCATCTCCGCCCGGTCGGCCACCTCGCGAGCGTCGATCCCGAGTCGCTCGGCCACCGCGAGCCCGCGCGGCCGGCGGTAGGAGTCGGTGCCCAGGACGTCGGCCGGGATCGTCGTCGCAAGCACCTCGCAGCCCTCTTGGGCGAGCAGCGTCGCGGAGCGCAGTCCGACGGGCCCCAGGCCCAAGATCACCGCGCGGCGGCCGCGCAGGTCGCGATCCTTCGCCATCAGCGCAATGGCCGTGGCCGCCGTCGTGTTGCAGCCGTCGGAGTCGAGCATCGTCGACAGGCGAAAGGGGCCGAAGTACGCGCCCTGCACCTCGTCGAGAACCTCCTCGCCCATGGCCACGTCCGAGCCGCCGACCCACACGGCCATCGAGGAGAGATCGTCGGGCGCGCGCGTGAAGAACGCTCCCTGCACGAGCCCGCGTACCGCCTCTGGGGTCACGCTTCCGTGGCTGAGCAGAACGTCGACCCCCGCGTCCTGCGCCACGATGGCGTCGAACGGGCTCGGGTGTTGATCGGTGTCGAGTTGTAGGAGGACCTTCTTCACGGGGTGGGCCTGCGGCCCGGCCCGGCTAGGCCTCCACGCCGGAGGCGAATGGGTGGCGCGCCTCGGCCTCCTGCTCGATCACGGTGCTCGCGGCGGGCTCGGCGGCCATCGCGCGCGCGATCGACTCCTTCGTCGCCTGGTAGTTCCAGTCGAAGATCTTCTTGTCGTCCGCGGCCTCCCAGTGGATGAAGACACCCACGATGACGCAGAGGTCCTCGGCCTCCGCCTCCGGGATCACTCCATCACGCACCGAGTCGACGACACCTCGTGCTATCGCCGCCTGGGCGGGCCCGAACATCTGCCCCACCTGCGCCTCGCCCTTGATCGTCACCTTGTTGGCGATGATCGTGTCGGGCTTGGCGGGCAGGTTGGGCGCAACCACGGCGAGAAGGTTCGTGTGGCCCTCCTTCTGGTTCAGGAGCGCACCCGCGAACGCTTCGCCGACCGGTCCGTCCTTGGGTCCGATCAACAGATCGATGTGAGCGACTTCGTTGCCATCGCCCACCAGGGACTCTCCAACCGACAGGGTCCTGGCCATGTGCCTTCCTCTCTCTTGGTTCTCGCGGTACCCAGGTCACGCGCGTCCTGGCACCAGGCGGGCGCGAGTGTAGCGCGGCGCACGCGTCCGACGCAGGGCGGGCCGCCGTGCTCTCGTGGGTATGCTCCGGCGCGCGGATGCCTGAGCGCGCGGCGACCTGTGCCGGCTGCGGATGTGGATGCGACGACATCGAGGTCGCGGTGGCCGCCGGAGCGCTCGAGCGCGCGACCGGCACCTGCGCGCTCGGCGACGCGTGGTTCGCCGAGCGGACGGCCGACGCGCCCCCGCTGACCCGCGTCGACGGCCGCGAGGTGGACTTCGCCGATGCGGTCGAGGCGTCGGCCGCGATCCTCGGCGAGGCCCGGCTTCCGCTCGTGTGCGGCCTCGGCCAGACCGAATGCGAGAGCCAGCGCGCGGCGGTGGCGCTGGCCGAGGCGGTCGGCGCCGTGATCGATCCCGCGGGGCCCCTGGTCGACGGTGCCGTCGGCGCGGCCTCGCAGGCCATCGGGCTGAGCACCGCGACATTCGGCGAGCTCCGCGACCGCGCCGAGCTCATCGTGGTCTGGCGCGCGGATCCGGTCGCCTTCCACCCCCGGCTGCTGCCCCGTCTGCGCCTGGATCGCGCCGGACGCGCGGCCGGGCGCACGCTGGTGGTCATCGACGCGCAGCGCACGGCAACCGCCGACGAGTCGGACGAGTTCATCGAGCTGCCGCCCGAGCTCGACTTCGAGGCGCTGTGGGCCATGCGCGCGCTGGTGCGCGACGTCCCGCTCGATCGCGACGTCGCGGCTCGGCTGCCGCTCGACGCCCTCGAGCAGCTCGCCGGCCGCCTCCGCGCGTGTCGCTACGGGGCGGTGCTGCAGGGCCCCGCCGGGTACGTGAACGCCCTGGCGATGCTCGCGCTCGTGCGCGACCTAGCCCGTATCGCGCACGTCGTCGCGCTGCCGCTGCGGCAGGACGGCAACGCGCGGGGCGCCGAGGACGTACTGGCCTGGC